>JAZGEW010000024.1:0-2505 GCA_036478875.1 Promethearchaeia archaeon
AATGAATTGTGGGTTAGAACTAAGTTTTATTCAAATGTTTCAGACTATCATTTTGATACTCAACAATTAGCAATTACACTTACGGCAACTTATGAAGTATATTGGAATGGAAATTATATCGGTAATAATAGTATTTCAAACTCAGATATCAAATTTAGAAATGGACAGTTTTCTAAAAATTTTACCCTTCCCGATTCGTTAATATTTAAGGAAAATATTTTAGCATTAAGAATGGTAGTTGAAAATGGAGAAAACATAGAATTAGCATGGGTCTTAATTGAAAGTAGAGATGGACAGCCAAGAAGAGAATTATATACTTATAGTTTTTTACTTGCTTTGGTTATTTTACATTTAATTTTTTTATTTTTCTTTGTTTCTAATACATTTAACTTTAGTCAACTTCAGGTTGTTTATTTTAGTGTTTTACTATTATCAATATTATTTACTATTATATATGAAGTAATATTATTTCTCGGTATTATCTCTTATCACAATGATTTCATAATTAGAACAATTGAGTTTTATCAGAACAACTTTTTATTGTTAGGTATAACTATATTCTATTTCAAAGAATATCAGATTAAAAGTAGTTATCAATATATAATGGTTACCGCACTATCTATTATAGTAGTTAATTATTTTTATAATTCTAATGCCTACTTATATTTTGTTGGACTTTTTCCTTCTATTGTACTTATGGCTTGGTCAACAATAAAAAAGGAAAGTGCTGCTTTTCAAGCTCTAATATTCTTACTCATTATTTTTTCTATTCTTTATGCGTGGTTTTCTTTTTCATTAAACGATATTAGTTTTATAATTTTTTCTTCTTTTTTTGTAATTAGAAAAATTAGATTGGATGAAATAAAATTAAAAGAATTACACAACTCTAAACTTAAAACAGCAAGGTTAGAAACAGAAATGTTAAAGAAAATACTACAGCCACATTATATTATGAATTCCTTGAATTCTGTATTAGAATGGATTGAAGAAAGTCCTAAGCAAGGGTTAAAATTTATAAACGAATTGTCTAATGAGTTTAGATCATTTTTAACATTTTCAAATAAGAAATATATTACAATTAAGGATGAATTAAATTTATGTAAGAATCATCTTAAAGTTATGGAGTTCCGTCATCATAAAAAATATTCAATGAATTTAAATGTTAAAAGTTTAAATCAAAATATTCCACCAGCCATATTACATACTTTAGTCGAAAATGGAGTAACTCATAATCCTACTAATTCTGAGTCTATTTGTTTTATTTTTGATGAACAGGCAATTCAAAGAGGAATCAGTCTAAGAATTACAGCAAGTTACAAAGGTGATTCTAACAAATTAGATTTTGACACAGAGACGAAAATAAAAAATGAGTTTTTAAATTCAGAAAAAATTATTGAGGGCAATGGATACAGATATATAAGATCGAGATTAACAGAGAGTTATGGAAATAATTGGGAGCTAACATACTTTGGAAATGATTTGGTATGGGTAACTAATATTATTATTTATGAAAGGTAATTGAATGAAGGTTCTAATTTTAGAGGATGAAAAAAGTTCTGCCTTAAGGTTGGAAAGAATGTTATCAAAATATGATGAAACTAAAATCTTTAAACTGTATTTTGCCGAGACACTTACTGAAGCGATATCTCAAATAGAAAAGGAAAAATTTGAATTACTATTTCTTGATCTCAATCTAAAAAATGAAGATGGTTTTGATATATTAAAGAGTTTTGTTTCAGAACCATTTTACACAATAATAATTTCTGCATATTTTGAAAGAGCAATTGAAGCATTTGAGTATGGAGTTATAGATTTTATTTCCAAACCATTGTTTCAGGAAAGATTGAACAAAGCATTAGAAAGGTTTTTTTCTTTTTCAAGATTTAATAGTAGTACCAAATTTTTATTCGTAAAAAACGGTAATAAATTAGAATCAATTTCTATGAATAATATAATGTATTTCCAACCAGCAGGTCATTATTCAGAAATTATTTTAGATGATGGTAAGAAAAAATTACATAATCTTTCATTAGATAAAATTATAAAAATTCTCCCTAATAATTTTGAACGAATACATCGTTCCTATATTGTTAATCTTAATTTTCTTAAAAATATAAATTCTTACCAAGGAAGTAAATATGAAATTGAGTTAGATCAACAAATAAAATTACCGATGGGAAGATCTTTTGCAAAAAAAATCAAATCACTATTTAATCAAAGCTAGCTTTTTGCATGTTTATCTGCGTGATAAGAACTTCTAACAAGTGGTCCAGATTCAACAGCCTTAAATCCAAGTTTTAATCCTTCTTCTTCAAACATTTTGAACTCTTCGAGTGTTACATATCTATCAACCGAAAGATGTTTTTTTGTTGGTTGCAAATATTGTCCGATTGTCATAATATCACAATTGTGGTTTTTCAAATCTTTAATCAGTTTCATTACTTCATCAGTCTGTTCACCAATGCCAACCATTATTCCACTCTTTGTTCTCAAACCCTTTTGCTT
>JAZGEW010000025.1:0-76033 GCA_036478875.1 Promethearchaeia archaeon
TTTCCGCTCGTGATGATATTGGGAGCTGTTCAGAATATTTTTTGGTGGCATCATAACTTGATAAATAAGCTTTCAGAAAAATTTAAAGTAATACTTTTTGATAATCGAGGGGCAGGACGGACTGATAAGCCTAGAATCGATTATTCAATAAAATTATTTGTAGATGACACGGTTGGATTAATGGATGCTTTAAAAATTGAAAAAGCACACGTATTTGGGCATTCAATGGGAGGATATATCGCTCAAGAACTAGTCTTTAATTACCCTGAGAAAGTTGGAAAACTTATATTGTGTGCTACAAGCTGTGGAGGTTCTAAAGCAGTAAAAGGCGATCAAGGCTCGTTGATAGCAAGACAGTGGAACCAATACAAAATTTTTGAATTAGTTAATGCGATAATGGAAATCTTTTTTACAAAAGAATTTATTCAAAATAATCCTGAAGCAGTCAAAGATATTTATCAGAGAATTGTTAAAAACCCAATCCCGCTACATGCTTTTAGACGTCAACTTATGGCAAACCATGCGACACCTGACGCATGGGTGAAGTTAAAAGGAATTAAATCTCCTACTTTAATATTGCACGGTAAAGAAGATAGGGACGTTCCCCCTCAGAATGCAGATATCTTAGCTGATAGAATACCGGGATCAAAAAAGATAATCTTTGAAGATTCAAGCCACGGCATACATCTCGATAATGTGGAAAAATTTGCTCAAGTATTGCTTGATTTTCTAATAAATTAATGGAATTAACAGTTTACTGACCGTACCTACAAAAAAAGAACTTATTCATTATGAACAAAAATTTAAAAAAACAAAAAACAGATTAGAGATTGTCTAATCCAAGACTTTTCAATTTTTCAGCACTAGGCCTGCCAGTTTCAGGATCGAAAGTCCTATACTTATAATATGTTTCTTTTAACTGCTGGAAATTTGGAGATTTTCCAGCAGAACCACCATCTTCTAATGGCTTCAATAATATTTGTGGTAATCTATCGTCAGCAGCAGTGAGACCCATTTTTAAATTGAATAAGCGTTTTAGCATGTAAATCCTTTCGCCAAAGATTTTCATGTCCTCAACAGTAAACATTAATCCCATAACAGCTTGTGCCATTTCAGCAACAATAGAAGGGAGAGGATTTAAAAATCCGCATATTATCATTGAGCCAGTTACAGAGCTCAAATCTTGCGCGAGTGCACTACCAATTGCCATGTCTTCGTCATCCTTGTACTTATCCATATCAATGATTCCATATTCCTCTAAAGGGATTCCTTGGAGGATGTTATACATGTCGCATGAACAATGGCAAGGACCTCTAGGCGTGCCAAGACCGTATGCTACTGCCATTCCAAAATTGGATCGTAAATCGTGATAGGGAACTTCCATCCCATAAACCGTGGCAATTTCATCTTGAGAAATGCCAAATTTCTTTCCTACTGCGTCTGAACCTTCGGCTAATAAAGATCCAATTCCTTCTTTAAGAGCAGTCTTCTTTATCATCTCAAGGGCGGGTTTCTCGTCTCCCCATTTTGGTTCAAGACCATCGATATCTTGAGATGTAATCTTGCCGTTGTTAAATAAATAATACACAAATGCGATCGTGCTCCCTGCGCTTATCGTATCGATTCCATAGGCATTACATAATTCGTTTGCCCTAACTAGAGACCCTAAATTATCGTTTAAAATTAATGACCCAAAGCTTACGATAGTTTCATATTCTGGACATGCAACTTCTCTGTCTGTTTTATATTCTCCTTCTTTAATAACTGCTCTTTTTGCACATCCAACAGGACAAGCAAAGCATGGAAGGCTTCCAGTATGAATCTGCTCGGAAGCTATAGATCCCGAAATGTTCAATGATTTATCCCAACTTCCCTGAGTCCAATATTTAATTGGCAATTCTCCTAGTACATTATAAATGTCTAAGCCACCTGCGGTTCCAAGATACCTAATAACGCTCGCTAAACCAGATTTCTTAATAATCTGATGTGCTTTAGCTATTACTACTTTAAGAGCTTCAGGATCAGCTGCCTCAAAAGGTCTTTTCTTCCCTCTAATAGTGATTGCTTTCAACATCTTTGAACCCATAACAGCTCCCATTCCTGTTCTTCCTGCTGCCTTCTCTTCAGAACCTATCATGGCGTATTTAACTAAATTTTCACCCGCTTGACCTATTGCCGCAACTCGTGTTAAATTTGACCCCGATTGTTCTTTTAAAAGCTTGGAAGTTTCGAATATATCTTTTCCCCATAAACCTGAAGCATCTTTTATTTCAGCGCCATTCTCTGTGATTTTTAAGTAAACAGGTTTATCTGAAGCACCCATAATGATTATTCCATCAATACCCACCTTTTTAATCTCGGGTGCAAGAAAACCACCACAATTCGATTCACCCCATATACCTGTATAGGGGGATTTTGCGCATACAGCAAATTTTCCACTGCCTGGAATAGTTGATCCTAAGAACGGTCCAGTCATGAACATAAGTATGTTATCGGGTGATAATGGGTCAGTATCTTTATCCAAGTGATCATATAAGTATCGACAAGCGTATCCCGTGCCTCCAAGAAAATTTTTAGCAATTTCTTCGTTTAATGGTTCTTCAATTATTTCTTTATTACTAAGGTTAATTTTTAATAATTTTCCAATAAAACCTTTCAATTCAAATTCACTTGAATTTTTCTAATATTTATGAATAAAATTAATATTAACATTCTTTTTAGATTTTATGACTTTTAGTTGAGGAATTCTCACCAGAAAAAGAGAAAAATTTTAAAATTTTCAAACTTCTAATTTTTCGAAGGCAAAAGGATTCTTCTATTAGAAAAATAAGCGCATCAACAGATATTATTTAATTGACTTTGGGTGTAGGAAACTCTTTCAGAAAAAACAGTACAAGCTTTAGATTGGAAAAATATAATAAAAAATTGATATTTTAATAAGAATTTATTTTTGAATAATTTAAAAATTGGACTCCAAATTTTTTTAATTCAATTAAAATCTCCCATTAATTAAGAAATAAAAATAAAAAAAAAGTTGATTAAAATTGGAATGGGAGAATGTTATTAATAATATTAGTTTCTGGTATAATGTTTTTATAGAATGGTATAACTCTGCACCAATAGTTGCGCAAGTACTGGCAATTATAGGTATAATTACCTTATTAGCATTAGCGATAACTCTTGTATATTATATCATTAAAGGAATAGCATATTTAGTATATTATATTTTCAAGGGATTATATTTGCTTCTTAAGTATATTGGTTATGGTTTTTATAAGTTAACTGAAGGTTTTTACTTCTTGGTGTCAGGGAAATCAAAGCCTTCTAAACAGGTAATTTCACATACGAATATTCAGAATACTACTATAAACCAAAATAGTTATATTTTAGAATATTGTAGTGAATGTGGAAGAAAAATTTCTGAAAGGATGAAATTACATTTCGAAAAAAATGGAATGGCATTTTGTGAGAACTGCGGATCACAATTAACCCTAAATCACGCCCTTAGGACTCTAACGGTCTCCCATTAATTAATTTTAGTATCTTTTTAAGCAAAAAACATTAAAGTAAACAAACAAAAATATAATTATAAAGGTGTAGTAAATACATATGTCAAAAGTATATGTCTGTCGAGAATGCGGTTTTGCGTTCCCTGATGAACTTTCTCATTTAATTGAAAGTAACATTCAAGTTTATTGTGAAAGATGTGGTTCACCTTTTATTATGGAAGGTATTACATTTAAACCCGCTACAACTCCATATCGAAGATTAAAAAAACCAACTCTTCAAATATCTCAGACTAAATCATCTAGTTTAGAAAAAGCTATTCAAACGTTAAACAAAATTTCTTTTATACCTTTATTTATTTTTACCTGTATTTCTTTTGGATTGATAGCGGAAATTGCTATAAATTGGGATGCAGGTCTCCTATTTGATCGAATTATGCATGGTTTACTTGGATTATTTATCCTAATTTATGATAGAACACGTATAGCTCAAAAAGTAAAGGAGAAAAAATACAATGATATTTTGCTTGATGCGTTCTGTTGGGGAATATTAGGTTCTATTTTATATGGACTAGGAGTTATTATCCTCATTAAAGGTGTTCTTATTATGATCTATGTCATTACAGATTCTAATAATGAGCATTTTAAAAAATATGATTATGGTTTGCTTGCGAAAAATTCATTAAATAATTTCTCTGCTAGAGCAGGTTTTGTAATCATACTTTTTGGTATATACAGAATATATTCAGACGGAATCTATCTCCCTGAATGGAATACCATAAATATAGATTTACCATTTAGTATCCTAGTTCCTTTAAGAATATTCTTTTATCTTAATTTTCTGATTATCGCATTAATAATTTTAATTATTGATAGTAGATTAAAAAATCAAATTAATGAAAAACAAGAATTTAAAGCTCCATATGCAATTAAGTATGTTATTTTAGGGGTTTTAGGAACTCTGTTTTTTTCAGCTGGTATTTTTGTACTCTTAAAAGGAGTCTTAATATTTTTCTTATTTATTAGTAGACCTACAGAAGAGATCCAAAAAATACCTATAGCTGAAAAACAAGTATATTATGCCCCACCGCCTTCGACTCCACCGATGCCTCCAATACCTCCAACCTCACCTTACAAAAAAATAGAAGAACCACAAAAAGTGATACCAGAAGAGCGAACAGTTGAATTAAAAAAAGTAGAAGAAAAACCAATTAAAGCAGAACCGCCAAAATTAGAAGAACTTACTGCCAAAGAACTTGAAAAAATCCCTATCAAAATAGATAAAAAAGAAAAGGCAAAGAGAGAAAAGGAATTTAAATTAAAATTACATGATTCCCTTTTACCTGTAAAAGATGAAAAAGATAAGAAATTAGTCAAAGAATATTTCGCAAAAATATTTGCTGTCTTATCAAAGGATTTAAGGAAACAAATAATCGATTTAAAAATTTCTAAAAAGGAAAAGAAAGAATTATTGGAAGAACTTGCATTCTTAACAAATGAAGAACAAGTAAAATATATCGAAGCTATAGTTAATCTGTATAAAGAAATTCCTAAAAGATTAATTGCCAGGATTCGTAAACTTCCCAATGTTCGACCTAAGCATTATGACAGAATTTTAGATCAATTAAAATATATGGATTATGAAGAACAAATAAAATTTGTCCAATTCTTAGAGGAAAACGCCTAAAGATGTCAATGGAAAAAAGGAGAGAGCCCAGAGGAAATAAGGAAAAAGAGTCACTCAAGGATAGTTCTTTTAGGCGTCTTGATTTTAAACCCTTACAAGAAACAGTTGAAGTAGAGGAAAAAGCATTAAAAAAAGAGGAAATTGTAGAAGAATTAAGCGAAATTGAAAAAGATATTTTAGATATTGCTAAAGAAATTTTAAAATTAAAAAGATATGATACTGAATTTGAAATTAAATCAGAAAGTCAAATACAAAAATATCCAATAATAGAAAAATTATATGCTAAATGCATTGCTAAACTTTCATATAGAAAAGGATATAGCAAAGAAGAAATATTTCTAAATATTCGGGGATTAGAAGAAAAGAACTGGATTGTAACAAATGAGAGGCGTACTAAATTAGAGATTCTTACTAATGAAAAACTTGTTAGAATCCTTGATTTTATAAAAGAAAATCCAGGAATTCATGCAAGAGATGACAAAATTGGGTCCGATTTAGAAATAACCAGAACTCCATTTTTAAAACATGTAGTGACCCTGGAACGATTTAATCTTATTAGATCTAAGAAAATTGGAAAAACTCTTCATTACTTTTTAAGTGAGGTACCAGAAGATTATGATAAATTTAAAGTTATTTTTCTAAATCCCTTGATCCCCAAATTATTAGAAGAAATATTTAAGGATGAAGAGGTAACAGTCTCAAAAATGGCTGAAAACCTTGATAATATGTATTCAGGAACCATATTGTATCATATTAAAAAATTAAAAGATCTTAATCTTCTAAAAAGTGCTAAAAATAAATCTGGTAATAAAATATTTTTAGTAAATTTTGAGCTCTTGAAGATATATAATGATTTTTTTGATGAACCAGATTTTACATTACTCCTTAATGGATTGTAATGGGACATAGGGTTAATGGTAAATTGCTTATTAGAGATGGGGGTCTATATATTATGGATAAAGGTTTTCATGCCCTTTACGATTGAACTCATAACAGTTTTTCTAACCCTTTAAAAATTCATATTTTATTCTAGGTAAAGTATTAATCAGGATTTTAATTGAGTTATCAATTCCTTTCTCCATTTCGGGATGGATCTCATTTGAATTAAGCAAATCATATTTTGGATGTCCCGGTAAATCCGAAACAGAGAGAAGGGAACCAGTTTTTAAATTGTAGATTTTACCTAGTAAGAATAATATAGATGATTCCATATCGACACATTGTATATTTATTGAACTTAATGCTCGTATGAAATCTAAACTTTCACAAAATAGAGCATCAGTAGTCCATAGATTAGCTTCTTTGACTTTGTCCGGAAAAAGTGTAGTACCCTTGGTAAAAAACAGTTCTCTTAATGTTTCATTGGGTTTGGATATGAAAATAGTTTGATTCCCTGTAAACAAATTTTGAAATTTTCCCATTGGATTTGGAATTGACTCTAATTCATTGACTAAAGAAGAATTTTCTCTCAAATATTGAGGACTAGTTCCATCATCGCAAAAAGCTAATTTAGGTATTAAAATATCTCCGATGTTAATTGGTGTTATTTCATTTTCTATACCTCCGCATACATCAATTCTAATAATAATTTTTGTCTTACACCTTCTTAATGCTTCTACAGTCATCGCACAATTTGGAGCTCCAACTAAAGAACGAACAATGCTTACTTTTACATTATTTAATTCACCGTTATAAACTCTTCCGTGATTCCGTTTGTTTTGTAATTTCTTTAATAATTTTTTCATAACAATTTTAATGGCTGGGAGGATTACAATTTCATTTACATTTGAAGGACTGGTTTCAAGTATCATCCGTACGATTTTTTCATCCACACTAATAAATTTCAATCCAAAATTTAGCAATTCACTTTTTATTCTGTTTAGCATATTGGATCATCTTTTTATTTATCCTAATTAACCAAAAACGTAATTTTAGTTATAATCTAAAAGTAGAACACTAATTACTTATATACTTATAATTTTAAACAATATAATTTAATATCTTAATAAAATACATTTATTTATATAAACTAGTGAGAATTTTGATTTCAAAGTGGTTGTTTAATGAAAAATAGATTTATCATTGATAACAGAATCACAAATGAATTTGTTGAGGCTTATACAAAAACAACATATAGAATTGTTGGAGAAAATAAACATTCCTCTGTAAAACCATGCCACTGGCTTGAACAGCGATTAATGACTGGAAGAAATAATCGGAACTGTTATAAAGAAGTATTTGGAATCCAAAGTCACAGATGCTTACAAAATACACCTTCCTTACCTTTTTGTAATCATCAATGTGTTTTTTGTTGGAGAGATATTGAATCTGGATCTCTTGGAAGTGAATTCATTGTCGAACCAGATGATCCTAAATTAATAATCGACGAAATGTTTCGACATCATAGAGATATTATTGAGAATCACTTACCCCTAAGACGTTATCTTGATAATTATGAAATAATGAATGATATCCTCTATTATATGCTTTTAAATAATCATCAAACACATAGTATAAGTTCGCTTAGTAATAACATTCATGTATCAAAAAATAAAATTGAACGAGCTATTACTCTTCTCAAATCTCAAAAATATATTAGAACAACTGATCAATCATTAGATAATTTTAAATTAGAGGAAGATATTATTGGCTGTATTGATTCTAGAGATGAGCTCGAAGTATTATTTAATAGGATATTAACTACACCTGATGAGATAATACAAGCACATAGTGAAGCAATGTCACCAAATCATGCAGCTATTTCTCTCGATGGGGAACCACTATTATATCCAAAAATCTCTGAATTCGTTCAAGAATTCAAAAATCGAAATATGACTACATTCATAGTTACTAATGGTACGCTGCCAGAAAGTATTCAAAATTTAGATCCCTTACCATCGCAGTTATATATCACATTACCAGCTTCTAATGAAAATGACTATAAGAAAGTATGTAGACCTATGATTAAAAATGGGTGGAGCAAGATAATGAATACTCTAGATTTGGTAGATTCTTTATCTTGTAGAACCTTAGTTAGGTTAACAGCAGTAAAAAATTTGAATTTAGATGACAAGTATCTGAATGATTATAGTAAAATTATTGAGAAGTCAAACCCCAACTTTTTTGAAATCAAGGGATTTACATTACAAGCAAAAGCTCTATTAATAAACCAAAGATTGAAAAGCGATAATCAAGTTCAAGATTATTTTCCTGAATATGAATATTTAGAAAGTTTAGCTCTAAAATTTGAGGAAGTTAGTGGATTTCCATTAATTTATAGAAATAAACCAAGCAGAGATTTCTTATTTGCAGTAAATTGGGATCCGGATAAAGATCCAAAAATAACTAATCCTTAATAATCCAATTCAAAATTACTATAAATATAGCAACTGAGAAAGCTATTAAATAATAGATAAAGAATAAATTAAAAAAGTGAAGATTTGGAAAATTATATAACATAATTACTTAAAAATTTTTGAATTAAGCCTTTTAATTTTCCAAGATTAATTTTTTTTAAAGCTGAAAATTCCAAGTATAGTATTTCTGGCTTTTTTTCTCTTCTAGAATCATTCAATGGAACCAATTCCAAACGACCTTATCTTGTGCGACTCATGTAATACAAAAATCGAGAGTGAAAAAATCCCGTTATTAATCCAGCTTACTGAAGATCCAGAAGTCCAATTTGTTCGTGAAGCTCTATGTCAAAATTGCGTGGATAAATATTACCATAATTTTATTTGTGTTGGAAATCCAGATGCACAACCAGAGGAGTTGAAGAGAAATGGGATATGAAGCACGTTGGGATAATAGTTGTAATATATGCTGTTCTGCCAGTTCCATCGAGCAAGTGTTAGAATGTATTTGTTCAATGACTTCTGGGAACGGAAAGGTTTATATCTACCAATTCGATAAGAGCGATAAACCCTCACAGCTAGTAAAGGTCATTACAATTACAGATTAATTAATTCTTTTTATTTTTTTTATATTTATATTATTTTAAACTTCTAATGTATGAACGAAATGAGAAATTGTATGAAATTAATATGATGAGAAAAATTATCATACACCCTCTACACAATTAAACTTCACTTATTTTCACATTTTTTGAAGAGTCTTAAAATTTATTAAGTTTTTCTGAATTATTTGTTTTAAATTTGCTAAGTTTATTCTTTTTAGTGCAGAAAATTCTAAGTATGATATTTCTGATTTACTAATTGCATCAAAATTGGAATATTGTACTAATTTAAGGTTATACTCATAAGCAGAATCTAAGAATAGCTTAACTATTCGTCTTTTATCGAAATTCGATACTTTATCAATTTTATTTATTAGTATTAAGAGAGAAATTTTAAACTCTTTAAGAAAATTAATCAATTCAAGAGTTAAAGGAATTGTTTTCTTATTTTCGATAAAGTATTTTTCCAGCTCGTCTTCAATTCTCAAAATATTAATTACTATTAACCCAAGAAAATAATCTTCATGGTGTTTCTCAATATGAATTATTATTTGTTTCTTTATATGCTCTTGCCTTCTATGACTTGATTGTTTCATGAAGCCAAAGCCTGGTAAATCTATAATCTTGTAATTTAAATTATCTTGAGTAATTGGTTTTATCAGTAACGTGCTACCTGGACTTTTTCCAATTTTGCCCTTAAACTTTCTAGGATTTGGCATCAGCAATCTAGTTATTGAACTTTTTCCTACATTAGAATTTCCAATGATTAATAGTGAAGGTTTTTGCTTCATTTTACTTCTCAATAAAATTAAATCTTAGATATCAAGAAAATCCTCACCTAGAAAATCTTTGAACATTTTTTTTTTCTCTTCTTCTTTTATAATTGGTCTTGTGCTTATAGGTTCCCCAGCTTCCCCTAAAATTTCCTTCAGGATTTCGACTTTTGTATTGATTTTAAATTTTCCATCTCTGAAAAACCGTACTATTTGTCTATCATTCAAATTCAACCTTAGGATATAACCTAAGCCGAAATAAAATTGATTTTCAGGAATTGAATCTATAGGAGATCTACTCGTGACTTCTTTTAATACATCAAATAATAAAGCTTTTGAAGCAATATGGTCCTCAACATTAAAAACCAAATAATAGAGTGCGTGATACCAAATCTTATCGCGTTTATTCTTAACATAATCTAAAAACTTCTCTGGTGTGATGATTTCCTTTACTTCAAGCTCTTTTCTTTTTAAGAGTTCTTGTTTAATCCTTTCCTCCAATTCCTTAGGAATTCCATGAGTAGATTCAATTTTACTTACTTCTCCAGATACTACCTCAACTTCTTCGTGCTTTACTGTTTCAATAGCTTCTTGCATTTCTCTTAATTCATCAAAATCAATTTCGTCCATATCGGAAAAATCCGAAATCATTGCTTCTTTAAATTCTTGCTCTTCTTTGATCTCATCAATAATTACTGCTTCTTCAGATATGTCTTCACTAATTATCTCATCTTCAGATAATTCTTCACCTTCCTTGACTTTCTCAATTGCATCTTGTATTTCTTGAAGCTCTTCCATGTCCAAATCTTCTAAATCAGAGAAGTCACTTTCAAGAGCTTTCATATCTCTAAGATAAGTTTCTAAATCATCATCTTTTTCTTCAATTTCTTCAGTGTCTTGTTTTTCAAATTCTTTTTCTTGATTTTCGTTCATTTTTATTTATATAAGGTTTTTGATTTTAATTTTTGATAATTGTATAATTAAATTATTTATAATCGTATAATTAAAATTGTTCTATATATTAATAGACTTTAGTATGGAAAAAATTAACTTAGGAAATTTTAAAGGAATAATCTTCGATATGGATGGTGTGATTTATGATATTTCTGAAGCAATTAAGAAAGCTGTTGATGATTCAGTAGAGAAATATGATATGAACGTCAACCCAGATGAAGTAATGGAAGAAATAGCCCATTTGATTGAAGAAATCCAAAATTATCCCATACCTAAAATTCTGTTAAATTCATACGATTTGTTAAAAGTGAAATTTTTAGAAGGAATTAGTTTCTTTAAGAAGCTACGAATCGCAATCTTTATGTTTAACCAATTTAATAAATATAAAGAAGCTGAATCAACGATATTTAAAGGTATTGATGATTTAATTTCAAATTTGGCTAAAAATGTGAAGCTAGCTATTTTAACAAATAATAAAAGCCAATATGCAGAAGAAGTTCTAGAGAAATTCAATCTTTCTAATTATTTTAGTACTATAGTTGGTTTTAACGATGTTTCAGAAGTTAAACCTAATCCTGAAGGTATTCTTAAAATACTTGATAAATGGAATCTTAAACCTGAAGATGCGATTTTTATTGGAGATATGACAACTGATATCGAAGCAGGTAAGGCTGCAAATGTTACAATGATTTGTGTCGCAAGTGGACTTGCTCAAAAAGAAACTTTAAAGAACCATCAGCCAAATATCTTGGTAGATAATACTGAGCAATTAATTAAGCTCTTCAATTTTTAATTAAGAAATATAAAAGAATTGAAGAATTTTTTTATTGAACTTCTTTTAAATAATAATATGAAATCATAAAGTAGAATCCTAATAGATTGTACTTTTATTATTGTTTTAGCAAGGCTTAAAAAATCTAATTTATACTATAAGGAAAACAAATAAATAAAAAAATATATGTCTAAACGATGAGTGAAAAAGCTTTTGGGTTTAAAATAACGGTGGTTGGGGATAGGGCAGTCGGAAAAACATCATTAATTAAAAGATATACAATAAATACGTTTGAAAAAGATTATATTTCTACTTTAGGCATGCAATTTTCGAAATATGAAGAAATAGTAAATAATAAAATGGTTGAATTATTCTTATGGGATTTAGCTGGTCAAGAATCATTCAGCACCCTACGTGATAGATTTTATAAAGGAAGTAGCGGTGCTATTATTGTTTTTTCTCTTGCTCCTGAAGAAATTGAAACATATCGTCATATTGATAAATGGAGATCAAATATCAAAGAAGGCTGTGGGAGTGTTCCTATATTATTATTTGGAAATAAAGCTGATTTAGTTGATCAAAATGCAATAGCCACTAGCCCACATTATGAAACATCAGATGTTCATGTTAAGAAATTCGCTCAAGATCATAATATTATGGGATATTTTAAAACAAGTGCTTTAACAGGGCAAAGTGTTTCTATTGCTTTTAAAAAACTCGTTGATAAGCTATATCAACGAGCCACTATATGAATCTCTTTGTTTATCCTGCTTTAAGTGTCTTTTTTAAAATATAGAGATAATATAAGTCTTTTAATTTTAGATATTCGATTTGATTATTAAATTTCAATGAGAAATTGTTATGTAAAAATTTAAAATATCTAACTTTTACTATTTAAGTAAGGGATATTGTCTTTTGAAGGTTGATTTAAAAGAATGAGTGATGAAGAAATTGGATACGGGTTTAAAGTGGTGATTATCGGAGACGGTGCAGTAGGGAAAACGTCATTAATTAAAAAATATACACAAGGAGCCTTTCAAGAACAATATATTGCAACTTTAGGGACACAATTTTCTAAATATGAAGAAGAAATTGATGGAGAGAAAGTTGAATTGTTTCTTTGGGATATTGCCGGACAAGATCGATTTCAAGCACTACGTCAAAGATTTTATATAGGGAGCAGTGGCGCGATAATCGTTTTTTCTCATGCTCCAGAACAAGGACAATCATATGATCATGTTACCAGATGGCTTGATGATCTTAAAAAACATTGTGGAAATATACCATTAATTTTATTTGGAAACAAAGTTGATTTAGTTGATGAGACAACATTAGGGTCAAATCCGAGCTTACCGACTGCTGACGCTAATGTGGAACAATTTGCTAAAGAAAACAGATTTGTTGGGTATTATAAAACGAGTGCATTAACAGGCGATGGAGTAACGGATGCTTTTAAAGTACTTGTTAAAAAACTATATATGATTGCTAAAATATCAAGTTTCTCTTAAACTTAGCTCATTATCTTATCATTATTGTTACTGGTTTTTTACTTGATTTATATTATTTCTTTCTTTTTTAACTTTTAAAAATCATCATTAATATTCATATAACATGCTTATTAATATGAGATAATGTAATTTTAAAAATTAGGTAAATAGAATGATGCTAGATATAACTCTAAATTCTTTATATATTTGTGTCAAGAATATGGACCGTGCTATCAAATTTTATGAAAATTTTTTTGAACAACCCATTTTTAAAAAGGATAAAATTTTCAGCATTTTTGATATAAAAGGTTTTAGATTTTGCCTCTTTAATAATAGTGAAGTGAATGAAAATGTTACTTGGGGAGATAATTGTTTGCCAAGCTTTGAAGTTAATGATATAAATAAATTAATTGAAAAGCTCAAGATATTAGAAAGAGAAATAGTATTTCCTCTAACAAAAATATTTGATAAATGGGTTTTAGAATTTAAAGATACTGAAGGTAATGATATAGAAGTTTATAGCAAAATAAATAATATAATATAAGAAAATTAAGATAAAAAATGATTTTAGGTCCGTTTGTAAATAAACCGCTCCCAACTTTTTCTGGAAGGCATTTCTTCAGGCATTCCCTTTCTTCTACGAATCTCCATAATGAGATCTTCTTCTAAAGAGCCAGGAACTTTTTCAAATCCTAAAAATTCATATCCAAAGAAAGCTCTTCCCTGTGTTGAGCCTCTAATATCATCAGCAATGCCGATAGTCTCTGCCGCAGGGATTTGACCTTGAATTCTGACATACTCACCCTCTGGAACAACATTGGTAATTCGACCACGTCGCTTTGTTATGATAGCAGTGACACTTCCTTCAGTTCCTTGTGGTGACTTTATGTCTATTTTCTGGACTGGTTCGAAGATATGTGGATTTGCGTCTAGCATGGCTAATGACATAGCAGAAAACGCCATTCCCGCAATCTGTCCATAAGATGTGTGTCTGGTATCCTCGTGAATAGTCATATCCGTAAAAATTACTTTAATTCCAGTAGCAGGTTCCTTTGCTATAATACAATTACCTAGCCAATCTCTAAAAGCTGCACTCAAATAAGATTTAACACGATCAAATCTCTGTAATCCCGAAGTACCATTTACAAGAGCACTTCCTTGATATACATCAACAATACGTTTGGCTTCTTTTGCATCCCATCCAGCTTCTTCTCTAAGTATTTTAGCTCGATCTTTATCATTTTGTAAATCATTAACTTTCCCGGTTTCGATCAGATGTTCAGTTATTTCATCCAAAGGTTCTATGTATAATAAAATACGATTATGCGAGTTTGCTGATTTGGTATAATAAGTTGGACTTTTTTCAGTAATTTTTTCTCTATAAACGATTATTGGTTCTCCGATATTAATATTAACTTGTTTATTTATCCTTTTTACTAAAATCTCGATCTGTAATGGATCGATTCCTGATAGAATAAATTCTCCTGATTCTTCATCCCTTCTATATTCTGCTGTTGGATCTGCTTTAAGCCATTTGCTTACAACATCATCTAATTTATCAATTTCATGCGGATCTTTTGGTTTAATGCTTCTAGAGACAACAGCTTCACATGCATAATGAATTTTTTCGAAAGAGGGTAATCTCTTCCTTTCTTCTCTATCTTTAGGTACGGCATTGGTCGACATAAAAGTCTCTCCAGAAGGGCAAATAAAACCAAATATTGCAAATAAATTACCTGCAGGGATCTTAGGAATGTCTAAAATGTCCGTAATTTCCATAACACCTAATCTTTTCACTCGATTGCTCGAATCACTATTTACTAGATAAATTGAATCAGTTTGATTAAACGTACCCGAAAAAACACGACCTATAAGAGTTGGTTGAAAATTCCTCTTAGGATCAAGGAATATCTTGGTAATCATCCCGTACAGTGGCCCGTTTGGGTCACTCTTCTGTAGAGCTTTACCTAATTCGGAATTTAGGTCACCTCCCCATATATGAGGGATTCTATATTTGGAAGCTGCAATAGGATCTGGAAGATGGTCTACAATCATTCTTAACATAGGCTCATCCAAAGGTAAATTATCTCTTAACCACTGGATATCTCCTTCATTATATTTCTCAAAAACATCTTGAGGTTTCATACCTTTTTCAAGTAAAATTTCATAAGTAAAACCCCATCCATGTTTAGCTGAGCCAACCGCAACGGAATTTTTAGCAAAATCAATACTCCAATTTGATCCTTCAGGTCTTACTTTTTTAATTAAATCATTAATTTCTCTTGTGATTTTATCGATTTTCTCAAAAGTTTCTTGAGGACTTAGTTTTAATTCACTTATCAATCTGTCAACCTTGTTAATATAAAGAACGGGTTTGCAGTATTCTTCACCAACAGACAATCTAATATTAGTTTCTGTTTGTGTCATAACTCCTTCAAGAGCGTCTACTAAGATTATAGCACCATCTGAACCTCTGAGGGCTCGAGATACTTCCCCTGTAAAACTGATATGACCGGGAGTATCATTAAGTTGGATAATATAAGGTTCTTCGTCATCAGGTTTTCTCGAATCATTAAATGCCAGGAGTACTACAGAAGTAAAAATTGTGATGCCTCGCTCTTGCTCCTCGTCTTTCAGTAAACTAAGTATGTCTTAATTTATATCTGAATCGGTCATTTGGAGCTGTCCAGCGTCTTCAGGTCTCATAAGCCCAGCTCTGCGTAGCAAGTAGTCGGTGGCTGTTGTTTTGCCATGATCTATGTGAGCGGTGATTGAAAAGATTCTTTTCTTCTCATATGAGCCAGAAGTAACGAGTGCGCTGATTTCATCAGGATTCTTTACTTTAACCATAATTTGTTCACAATGACTTTATATATTTATAACTAAGAAAGAAAAAGTATGAAGTCATAAAAATTTTATGAATTTCAGCTATAAATCACTAATCTATACCATTTTACGATAAGTACAAATTTATAATATCTAACTCTACTAAGATCTTATCTATTAAAATTAAGACGGATGAAGGTTTTTTTTTTGAGTAATTATTTTGTATTGCATCTATCAACAACCATTGTAATTATCCTTGCTACATTAATATTTGCTAGTGTATGTTTTAAAAGAAGGGATTTATACTCATGGCTTTTAGCATATATATCAGCTACTTTATCCGAACTCTTTAGGTTATTTTCTCAAGAACAATATGATACTTTAGAATTAGTAGCTATTACATTTTCGGCTCTTAGTGTCTTGATATTTATAATTGCTGTGTCTCAAGAGTATTATCGAACTTTTTCGAAAACTACTAAGATACAAACGACAGCAATTCTTTTACTATTCAATAGTCAACTAATTGGTACCTTTATACTACAAGCATTAATTGCACTTTTTCTATTCATAGCATTGTTCTTGAGTATAAGAATTTATTTTAAAAAAAGAACACCAACACATGCATTCATGAGTTTTATTCTAATTTCAGGATTCCTACAATTAATTGCTAGCATTCTTAGAGATCAAGGATTCTCCGGAGCTGATGAATTTATGGAATTCTCCAGAATTGTAATGGTTACTGTAATGCTTATAACTGGAGTTGTTGTTATTATTGAAGATAAAATTCTTAGATCAGAAAATGAATATCGCTTAGCTTATAGTAGAGCAGAATTCTATAAAGATCTATTTGTTCATGATATTAATAATATTCTTCAAAATTTACAGTTTTCATTAGAAATTATGTCTCAAAATTTAGAGGGGTATGAAAAAAAAGAGAAATTAGATGAAATGCTAAAGATTGCGAAGTCCCAAGTAAATCGGGGGGCTGAACTAGGTTTAAATGTAAAAAATCTCTCTGATTTAGAGAGGGGAGCTATTAAAAATGAACCGATAGAAATATATAACGTACTGGAGCAAATTAGTAATGACATAAAAACAAAATTCTCTGAAGAAGAAATCAAGATTGATATTATTAGTGATCGAGATAAAATATATGTTAATGCGAATATACTGTTAGAAGATGTATTCCGAATTATATTAAATAATGCAATAAGATATAATGATAATCCTATAAAAGAAATTTCAATTCAAATTTCTAAGATAGTAAAAGATTTCGGCTCTGATATAAAAATAGAATTCATAGATAATGGAGTCGGAATCCCAGATACTATGAAAAAGACTATTTTTCAACCTGCTTATAAGAAGACAAAAGATTTTAGGAGAATTGGATTAGGATTATTACTTGTAAATGAAGTAATAGGAAGTATTTCCGGGAAAATTTGGGTTGAAGATAAGGTTCAAGGTGATCATACACAAGGCAGCAATGTTATTATCTTAATCTCTGAAGCTTCTGGAATTTTAGATATAGAACGGTAAAATAATATTTTTCAATACATTTATGGCTTTTTTTCCTGAAGAACTTACTGTATGAAATGCGGTTGATATATTAACAACATTAAAATTGTTAGGAATTTTATTCTTAACAAATTCTTTTAAAAAATCAGAGAAATTACTAAATTCCCTTATAGTTTCTATCCAGAAATAACCTTCTTTTTCAAAATATTCTGGATTTTTTTTCTTAAAATTAATGGCATGTGTTTCTTCTGTAATTGGGGGACCTTTACGAATATAGGTTTTTGAGATATTAGGTTTTTCACAAAAAATAGCTAAATTATACTGGTTCTTCTCTTCTTCAAAATATACTTCAAATATAATTTTTCCAAATCGTTCAAAATGAGAAAATTCTTTTTCTCCATTAGTTTTAATGCTTTCTCCTAAAGAATATAGTTTATCTCTGTTAATAGTATAATGGATTTTAACATCAACATTTTGTAATTCAATAATATAAATATTTGAGAGGATGATATCTTCTTTATTTGATAAATTTACCTCTGTAATTGGTCTAATCCTAAAAAATTCTGGACTTGGTTGTTTTAAGAATTCACTAACTTTTTGATTGCAATATTTATATGCTTTTTCGGATATTGCTGAAGCTACATTCCGATTTTTGTCAATTGGATCTATGATAATAAGATAATCATTTTGAAAATGGGTAATTTTACTTAATTCCTTTTCATTTCTACCATAATAATCTAGTGGATTCTTATCAAGTTTATTAAAGTTGTTAAAAAGATTTGTTAAATTTTCAAAATAATAAATTAATAATTCAGCGCTATAACCAATAAATCCAATTTTTCCTATTGCGCTTTTATCACCATAACTATAACAAGATTTAAAAAATTGTTTTAAAAGCCTTATATCATTTTTTTGGTCATGATTCAATTCTTTTTTTACAAAGCTCCCATGCCAAGGAGATCTATCAACCGCAGTAATAGGACCATTCTTTTTAATGAATTCCAAATCTAAGTCAAAATATAAAACGATATCAATCTTTACTTTTATATCATTGAAAATGTATTCCACTGTAACATATGGATGCTCAGCATATAATAAGCGGGGGTTAATAAAGTCATCTAAAGTCAAACTTGGAAGAATCCAATTATTACATAATGTTAAAAAATCTTTTTTAGAATATTTTTTTAATTTACTTTTACTTAAACCTTCATACTTAGGCTTATATTGGCTATAATCTAACCCTATAAAAAGATCGATATCAAAATCATTTTTTAATTGCGTTTGTTTGATTCCAGTTGAACCTTGAGGTTCTATTTTTGTATAATCAATTTTTAATTCTTTTGCCTTTCTATCTAATAACTCTTGTAATTTTTCAGTTATTTTTTTAATTAAGTCAATTTGTTTTTGAGTTGGAGTTATTTCTTTGAGAATTTCTGCAAAAATATGGTTAAAATTTGTCATCTACAAATCTAGAATAATTTCTGATACTTTGTATTAGTTAATTCGTGAAGATTTAAAATAATATAATAACTTCTAAATAAATTAACCTATAATAACCTAAAAATTTTTTCTAACTTAATTATTTGAATATTAAAGTATAAATTAACATGATATTCTTGATACATATGCAAGAGCAAAAAATAGGAAGTAGACATGTCGGGAAAAGATTAAAAAAGAAGAAGCTTTTTTTTAATAACACTTCATTGTCCCTTTATTTTGTATTAAAGCACCTTACAAACTCAGAATATTGATGGATATATTTTGCTTTTTTTAATAATACTTCATTGTCCCTATTAACTTTTTCACTTTCATCTATATCAGAAATTAGAATTGTTGAGTTTTTTGAAATTATTTTTCTTCGTTTCATCCCAGAAATAGGTCTATATCCATGAGAAACTGAAAGAAGGCACAACAGACTTCCGGATGAAGAATTAAGCGTACTTTTATTCTTTAATAGTAATGGAACTTCAATAACAGCATAACACATTATTCCTATACTGCTATCACTTAAAATATAAGCTCTGACCTTATTTAACCTCTCTATACTTTCTACAATATGCAAGACACCTATTAATACATTCATAAACCAATTAACTCCACAGATCCCTCCAGTCTAGTAATTTAACATTTGGTAATTTTATGCCTGTTTGTCTTTCGAATTCATCTCAAACGCTTTTTTTGATATATACCAATCAATATTGCAATCTTTTGATGATCAACTTCCCCACCATGGATGATTGGTCTTTCTCATTAAAATTATAAATTCTCTTAGAGCTTGTTTTTGATCTGTTGTTAATTCATCTATAAACCTTCCCATTAGTTGCCTGACATGAGATTCTGGGACATTAACAAATAGGGTTTCATCTTTTTCTATATCGCGACCTATTTCAATACCACGGATAGAAATAGCTACTTCTGAATCTTTAGGAGCTTTCTCGACTGTTTGCCCTTTATCTTGAATTTGATGTACTCTTCTAACTCTTTTTCCCTTATCAGTAATTAATTGAACTTTTGGATATAAAGTTCCAGCTTCAACATATACTCCAAAAACAGCGGGATCTGAATTTCGAAATATAAATTCTGGAAACATTTTAATTTTTGCCGGTAAAATAAGTTCACTTAAACCTTTCGCAGTATCTTCTGCTTTTCTTATTTCTGCATATTCGATATATTCTTCTAGTAATCGATAAATAACATTATTCGTGAAAATTCTTATATTATCTTTAATAGCTTGTTCATTAGCTTCAGGTAATATCGGAACATTAAATCCTAAAACTGTTGCAGAATATGGGTCTAGTTGTTTAACTATATTTGCGTTTATAATATCTTCTTTTTTTATTGGCCCTACATCAGCAATACTGATTTTCACTCCATTTTGTGTAAAATGATTTTCTAACGCCTCAAGTGAACCTAAAGTATCTGCTTTTAAAACAACTCCTGCTTTATCAGTTTTTATCCTAATACCTTCTACTTCGGATTCAATTTCTTTATATATGGATTCTTCTTCGGAAGGATCCATAATACCTCTAAATGGAGAACCTGCTACAACATCATCTATATTTGGAGAGAGAATTTTAATACCTGCAGCAGCACTAACAACATCAACTGAATCAAATTTTTGTCTTGGATCTCGAATTTCATCTAGAGGTTTTGGAATTAATAGAGCTCTTACTTTAGATTTAATAGGTTTTTCTAATCCCCCAACAATAAATTCATCTCCTTTATGAATTATACCATCATAAATAAGAACATCCATTGTTTTTCCTTGACCTTTCTCTTTTTTAACTTCTAATACAACTCCTTTAGCTGATCCTTCAGAAAATTTAAGATTTGTAGTTAAATATTGCTGAACCAATCCCATTAAAATCATTAAAAGTGTTGAAATTCCCTCTCCTGTTTTACCGCTAGTTGGAACAATCGCTATTTTCTTGGTAAAATCTTTTATTTTATCATAACGATCAATTCCTTTGAATCCTTCTTCTAAAAAATTACCTATTATCTGTAAAATTTTTTCATCTAAGAAATCTTTAACATATGGTTTTTGTGATTGGTAGGAATCGAGAAAATCAGCGTCTTGTTTTGATTTCCAACTAGAAATTCTATCTATTTTATTAGCAGCAATAACGAAAGGTGTTTTTCTCTCTTTTAAAATTCGTACAGATTCCCAAGTTATAGGCATCGTTCCAGCAGTGACGTCAATAACTAAAATTGCAATATCTGCTACCGCGCCTCCTCTTCTTCGTAGATTTAAAAAGGCTGCATGACCTGGTGTGTCTACAACTAATATTCCGGGAAGATTAATTTCTTTTTCAGCAAATTCTTGTTTAGATTTTCTTAAAAATTCTTTTATATCTCCTTTTGGAAAATATGAAGCGCCAATGTGTTGAGTAATTCCTGCAGCTTCTCTTTGCTGAACAACAGTACCTCTGATATAATCTAGTATAGTAGTTTTTCCATGGTCTATGTGACCAAGAATACAAACAATCGGAGCTCTAATTATCTTATTTTCAGTTTCAGTCATTTTATGCCACGAATCTCAGATTATACATTTAATATAATTTTACAATGCTTATGGTATAAAAATATTTACCATAGGTTTAGAATTTTATTTTAAAACTTAAAAAATTTCTAAGGAAAGATTGCAAATTATTTAGGGTTAAGATATGGTTTTAAATATTGAGCAGTAAAAGATTTATTATTTGTAATAATTGCTTCAGGTGTGCCTTGAGTTACAATATTACCTCCTTTTTCACCACCTTCAGGACCAAGATCAATAATATAATCAACAGATTTTACAATATCCATATTATGTTCAATAATAATTACAGTATTACCGTTATCTACTAATTTTTGAAGAACTTTTAATAAATAATTAATATCAAACGAGCTAAGACCTGTTGTAGGCTCATCTAAAATATAGAGCGTATTTCCAGTACTTGTTTTTCTCAATTCTCTAGCAATTTTTAAGCGTTGTGATTCTCCACCACTCAGAGTAGTTGAAGATTGTCCTAATTCTAAATAACCTAATCCAACATCTACTACTGTTTTAATTGTTCTTTTTAAATTTGGAAAACTATCGAAGAATTCTAAAGCTTGGTGAAATGTCATTTTTAATACATTATAGATCGATTTTCCGCGATATTTAATATCTAATGTTTCAGCATTATATCTTTTACCTTTACATAAATCACATTTTATATAGACATCAGGTAAGAAATACATTTCTTTTAAGATATATCCTGTGCCCTTACACTTTTTACAATGACCAGCTTTTGTGTTAAAACTAAATCTTCCTTTCTTATAACCCCTTTCTCTAGATTCTGGTAATCCCGCAAAAGTTTCCCTGATATAATCCAGTGCTTTAGTATAAGTAGCGGGGACTGATCTTGGAGTTCTTCCTATAGGTGATTGATCAATATTTATAATTTTATCTATCTTCTCAAAACCAATTATTTTATCAAATTTTCCTGGATTTATTTTAGAACTCCGAGTATTTATTATATTATGGAGCCCTTTATATAAACAATCAATAATTAAGCTTGTTTTTCCCGCCCCAGAAACACCTGTAATACAAGTAAATACCCCTAAAGGGATTTTTACACTAATTCCCTTTAAATTATTTTCTTCTGCTCCTTTTATTTCAAGAATATCTTTATTGATTTCTCGTCTACTCTTTGGAATTTCAATTCTTTTTTTCCCTGATAAATAATCTCCTGTTAAAGTATTTGAATTAATTATAGTTTCTATTGTCCCTTCAGCTACTATTTCACCTCCTCTTTCACCTGCTAATGGCCCTAAATCAATGATATGATCTGCATTACGCATTATTGCCTCATCATGTTCAACTACAATAACTGTATTTCCTAAATCCCTCAATTTTTTTAACATATTAATAAGACGAGAGATATCTCTTTGATGTAACCCTATACTAGGTTCATCTAATACATATAATACTCCTACTAAACTTGATCCTAATTGAGTAGCTAATCGAATTCTTTCCGCTTCTCCCACAGATAAAGTGTTTGAACGACGGTTTAATGAAATATAATCTAACCCAACATTATCAAGAAAAGCTAATCTATCCAATATTTCTTTTAACACTTCTTTAACTATTATCTTTTCAGTTTCATTTAATTGTAGTTCTTTGAAAAATCTTAGGGAATCCTTAACAGCAAAATTAGATACATCAGAAATACTAAGATTATTAATAGTTACAGCTAAACTTTCTGGTTTTAACCTTTTACCATTACACTGAGGGCAATCTATCCGATTCATAAAACTTTCATAAACATCACGAGCCCATTCTGAACGAGTTTCCATATATCTTCTGTGAAGTATTGGAATTATACCCTCAAAGGGTTTTACAACTTGCCAAGAAGATTTAAAATCACTATTTTGATTTTTATCGTCATTATTATCACTTTCAAAATGAAAATTAATTGATTCATTTTCAGATCCAAATAATATTTTATGAAGTTTCTTTGGGTCAATATCTTTAATTGGAGTCTTTTTAGTGTCGAATCCATAATGCTTCGCAACTTGTACTATAGTTTGCCAAGAATATCCATTTAGAGATCCAAATCCCGGAATATCTCTAATTGGTGTCTCTTGCACCGGAACATCTAAATCATTTCCTAAAAGTAAACCATAGTCAAATTCCATAACATTGCCTAAACCACTACAATATTTACAACTTCCATGAGGAATGTTAAAGGAAAACATTTTATGATCTATCGGAGGAAGTGAAATTTCACAATCAATACAAGCAAGATGTTCAGAATAAATTTGTTCCTTTTTTTCGACAATCTCAACAATTACTAAACCATCTGATAGTTCTAATGCTGTTTCAATAGAATCAGCTAGTCTTGTTTTAATATCCTTCTGCATTACTAATCTGTCAATAATAACGTTAATATTGTGCTTGACATTCTTTTCCATAGAGATGTCTTCATCTAATGTATATTGAATCCCATCTATTTCTACTCTAACATATCCTTGTTTCTTTAAATCTTGTAAAAGCTCTTTGTATTCTCCTTTTCGATCTCGTATAATGGGGGATTTAACGATAAATTTTTGTTTTTCTCCCATAGAATCTAGTACTTGTTTAATAATTTGTTGGGGTGTTTGAGGTTTTATTTCTTTCCCACAATTAGGACAGTGAGGAATACCAACATTGGCAAATAATAATCGATAATAATCATAAATTTCAGTCACTGTACCAACTGTACTTCGAGGATTTTTAGAGAGTGGTTTTTGCTCAATTGCAATTGCAGGAGATAAACCTTCTATTGAATCCACATCAGGTTTATCCATTTCTCCTAAAAATTGCCTTGCATAACTCGATAATGATTCTAAGAATCTTCGTTGACCTTCTGCATATAAAGTATCCATTGCTAAACTACTCTTTCCACTTCCACTAATTCCTGTAATAACAACAAGTTTATTACGAGGAATAATAACATCAATGTTTTTAAGGTTGTTCTGTCTTGCTCCTTTTATAATTATAGAGTCTACTTTCATTTTATATACTGTATATATCAATTAATATTAAAAGAAAAATTTTACACTTGTACTTTATAAGTTTGCTTAAATTCTTTTATCTTGTCTCTTAAGTAAGCAGCATCCTCAAACCTTAGTTCTTTTGCTGCCATGAACATCTTATCCTCAAGATATTGAACTACAATATCAATATCTCCTTCTTTTTCTAATTCCTCTATTTTATCTTTTACTTTTTGTTTTAACCTTTTAACCTCTCTTTCTTTAAATTCTTGTCCATCTGAAAGAGATTTTAAAATATTTTTTTTAATTGTTTGAGGCGTGATGTTATTCTCTTCATTATGTTTTATCTGTTTATTTCTTCTTCTAGTTGTTTCCTCAATCGCCGCTTTCATTGCGGGTGAAATTCTATCTCCATATAATATAGCTTTTCCTTCAACATTTCTTGAAGCCCTACCAATAGTTTGTATTAAGGAACGTGTATCTCGTAAAAATCCTAATTTATCGGCATCTAAAATAGCAACTAATTGAACTTCTGGAAGATCTAATCCTTCTCTTAAAAGATTAATACCAACTAAAACATCATAAGTCCCATCTCTCAATTGACGTAAGATTTCAAATCTTTCAACTGTACCTACTTCCGAGTGTAAATAAGTTATTTTCAACCCTAGTTCATTATAATAATCAGCAATATCTTCAGACATTCTTTTCGTAAGAGTTGTTACAAGAGTCCTACCGTTTTTTGCAATGACTTTTCGTATTTCTCCTAACAAATCATCAATTTGATTTTCTGCAGGTCTTATTTCTACCATCGGATCAACAAGACCAGTTGGTCGAATTATTTGTTCTGCATAAATTCCTCCACTTTTTTCTATCTCGTATTTTGCTGGTGTCGCACTCATAAAAATTATAAACTTAATTTTATTCTCCCATTCTTCAAATGTAAGGGGTCTATTATCATAGGCACTCGGTAAACGCCATCCGAAATTTACAAGATTCTTTTTGCGAGAGCGATCTCCACCTATCATTCCATGGATTTGCGGGATAGTTATATGAGATTCATCAACCACTATCAAAAAGTCTTCTGGAAAATAATCTACTAAAGTCATAGGAGGCGTTCCTTGTGGCCTACCATCTAAAGGTCTGGAATAATTCTCTACACCTTTACACCACCCCATTTCTTTCATCATTTCTAAGTCAAATTTTACTATCCTCTCAATATTTTGTGCTTCGGCGTACTTCTTCTGACTTTTGAAAAATTGGATTCGTTCTTCCAGTTCTTCTCTTATTAATTCAAGAGCTTTCACTTTATTTTCATCCGGTATGATAAAATGAGTCGCAGGAAAGATCCTATAATTAGTTACTGTTCTTAATGCATTATTAGATAAGGGGTGAATCTCTGTAATTGTTTCAATTTCATCCCCAAAAAGAGAGATTCTTACTGCATTGTTTAAATATGCAGGATAGATATCAATTATATCTCCTTTTACTCGTACATTTCCAGGTTTGAATTCAATATCATTCCGTTCGTAATTCATTTTTACAAGGTTCTTTAACATTTCAGATCTTTTTATTGTCATACCAGTTTCCAAATAGAGCGCAATCTTTTCCCAGAGTTCTGGATTTCCCAAACCATAAATGCAAGAAACTGATGCTACAATAATTACATCTTTTCGTGTTCTTATGGCATGTGCTGCTGCTAATCTCAACCGTTCAATTTCTTCATTAACACTAAAATCTTTCTCAATGTATAAACCAGATACAGGCATATAAGCCTCAGGTTGATAGTAATCATAATAACTTACAAAATAATGGACTGCATTTTCAGGAAATAGATCTTTTAACTCATTATACAATTGCGCAGCTAATGTCTTGTTTGGCGCCATAACTAACGTAGGTTTTTGTATTTCTTGAATTATGTTAGCAATAGTGAAAGTTTTACCTGTGCCGGTAGCACCTAATAAAGTTTGAAACCTTTTTCTATCTTTGATCCCAGTTTTAAGAGCTTGGATAGCAGATGGCTGGTCACCCATTGGTTTAAAATCAGAGTGAATTTTGAAACTTACATTCATCGTATTAATTAAAGAACTAATGAGATAATTTATAATAAAATAAAATTAAATATATTGACAATAAGACTATAGAAATTCTAATGAATAGTAACTTTTGATTTTTACTGAAAGGACAAGATGGTAGATAAATTCACTACCATACTATTGTACAATTTCTTCGTGAGTGTCCTCAGCCCCTTCTTGAGTACGAACCAATATTTCTATTAACTCGTCCTTAGTAACCCAAGGAAGTTTGTCAATAATCACACTCATATCAATTGTTAATTCTAGTGAATCTCCAGAGCTAATCTCTATAATTTCATTATTGAAAGCATCCAAGGAGAAGTATGTATTATTTATATACACAGAATCGAGGACCACATTTAATAAGCCTTCATTTTGAATTAAGATTGTCAAAAGTCCATCCTCATATGCTGAAGTTCCTGAATCATCAATAGTTATATTATAATAAGTAGAATCCGTATAAGCGTTCAATGTTTCAATTAATTCTGCCGAAGAGTTTGTTGTTATCTTTACAATACATTCATCTGAGTTATTAATCATTAGGTTTGGAATATCGAATGTAACTATCGCGCATTCTTGTATATCTAATGAAGAATCTCCATATGTGTACATAAGATTACTTACCCGAATATTATTTACATATGTATTGTTAAGACTTATTGGTTCATTTCCCGTATTTTTAATTACCAATTTTCCTGTTTCATTGGTATATATATAAGATACGGTAGTATTTTCGACATTTTCAATTATTTGAATATCAGATTCAGCTTTAATTGTATGAATATATCCAATATCCGAAGTAACAGTCCCATTAATTCCAAAATTTCCAGTAACACTTACTAATATTTCTTCGTTAACCTCTCCAGAAATACCTGGAACACCGGTTGCATCTACTTTAATTACTGCTTCTTCATCAGTTTTTAAATTTAAATTTCCAAATTTTATGTCAAAAGGAACTTTCTCTAAAGTTTCAGTCAAGTAAACTGAATCAAGCCCAAAAATAATTTCTCCGGTATTTTTAACCCGTATTTCTAAAATTATAGTTCCGTCATATTTATAAGCATAGGATTTATCTAAATCGATTGGAATATGTTTCCTAAAATCGCCGTTTAGAGTTGCTAAAAGTTCGGGAGATAGAATTCGTTCCTGACTTAATATTGAGATAGAAAAGTTTTCAATACTTGATGTGAATAATATTTCATCAGAAATATTATTTGGAGTAGCTACACCAATCTTATTAAAGGTCGAAATAGGATGAAAATTTGCTGTTGCATTTGGTATAAGAATATTAGCTTTATCTGTTGGTCCAAGGATAGAGGAACCACTTAAATATATCGTTTGGTTAAATGTATTCTTTACTGTGTCATTATTTATGTAAAATCTATCTAAAATGATAGTTGAGTCTCCAATATTTTCCACTTCTAAATAAACATCAACAGTGGTATTGCTCTTCTGAATAACTTTACTATTTTCTTTATTAATTTTGATTTCTCCTTCTTGTGCTTCTTTAACAAAAAAATTGCTAGTGGAATTTATAAAAACATAGTTTCTATCGTATAACGCTTTTGATTGAGCTGCAACGTTTATTTTAACAACATCATTCATTTTGAAATTTGAACCTTCAGTATCAATCCAGACAAGCTCTTCAGTTCCATCTTCAACTGTCTTATTGCCCATAATAAATGGATATTCTTCTCCATTAATTTCTACACCGGTAATGAGCAAATCTTTTTTACCTGTATTTTTCAATTTAAAAGTAGCATAACCACTGTCAAAAACTTCTGGATTTTGAATAACAAAACTGGAATCCAATACAGTATAATCAATCCTATATAATTTTACTAAGTGATATTTCGAAATATATTCTGGAATAAATATCATAGATTCATATTCTCCATTCTCAGGTATATGAGATTTCCATGTATTTCCATCATCATCATATCTGCCTTGTATAGATCTAGTATAACTATCTTGAAGTTCATTTTGAGCATTTTCATTGGAGGTAGGTTCACCAGCAAACATTAATTTAACGAGTTGACTTTCAAACCATTGATCTTCTACTAATCCAGTTGATGCATTTCGATATTGGCTTTCATCGAAGACAGAATTTTCTGCCCAATTATCTTCTTCCCATCCCATTTGTTTATATATTGCATAATTATCATTACAAATCTGAACCATCCATGTCCATTTTCCCTCGTCGCCACCTAAACCTGGAATGAGAAACCCAAAATAGACCAAAACGTAATCCGCATGAAGCCTCCTAAATGCTTTAGCACTGTAAATCTCATTAGTCTGCATCAATGCCATACCAGTTAGACCTATCCTAGTTGAATTCATTGTTGCATTATCATTCACAGTTGTTACATTCCCTACCGGAGTAAGCCAATAACCGTAATCCCACCAGGAGACCACCACATCTGTTCCTTTTAAATTGTTTTTCATCCAAGTTAAAGATCCCTCCCAATCAGTAAGAGCCCCGCCAGGTACCATTTGTACATGCGACATCTGATCAACAGCAATATCAGTTGCATGAACAACTTGAGCAATACATAAAAAACCAATAACAATATAAACAGCAAATACTTCTGAATTTCCTAATGTTTCCTTCAACTGTCTTTTTCGCCTTCTACTAATTCCAACTTTTCTTTCTCCTAAGAAACTACCGAATATTTTTAATATATTAGCCAAACCATATGCTCCCGCTAATGCTGCTGCTGGAGCAAAAATTAGTATAATACGAATCATACTTCCAGTAAAATAGTACATTAAGATAATAAAGGCAATTACAAAAATATCAGCAGCATTTAATCTTTTAAAACAGAAATATACCCCTAAAGGTACAAGAATTAAAGGAATTAACGTGTTATAATAGAAAACACTCCATGCACTTGGCATTTGTTCTGCTACTGAAGCAACTAGAGCGATATTTTCACGAAAAAGAGGATTAAGAATTGTCCAAAACCGCGAACCAAAACCAAAAGGTATAATTTGAGGAGCAACCCAAATTATCACTGCAAATACTAATACTGTTGGAATGAAACCCCACTTTATTATATTTATTAAGTTATCATATAATTTTGGGTGTTCGCTCTTTTTTGTATAAATGATGTGAAATATAAGTATAATAATCGTAACAAGAAAAATACCTCCAACATCTAGATCTGAAAATAAACTTCCATGATTAAATTTTACATATAACGAAAATATTAGTAACCCTGTACCTTGGACCCCAGCATAAGATATTAATACATTTTCATTATATTTATTCGTTAAAATCAAGATTGCACAAAGAATAGGGAATATTAAAAAAACAAATTGATATCCTCCCCAACTTAATGACAAATAACCTAAAAATATACCTCCGATTATTGAATGTGAAAATTTTCCTCCACTTATTGCCTTTAAAAAGAAGAGAAATGTCATTAATGTAGCAAATACACCAATTGTTTCATTATCGAAAAATCCGGCGGTAGTACGTTGTAAGAATCCTGGACTGAAAGCTAAAAAGAATGCTGCAAATAATCCTGTAGCACGATTGAGTACTTCTTTTCCTAAAAGGTACATAACAATTACTGTTATTCCCCCCATAAATGCCGGAAAGTAAAAACAGATATCATATAATGATATTGGTAATCCAAAAAAATGAAAAATTTTATATATTGAGACTACTGTCATAGTTAGGCCGGGTCGTAGACCTCCTCTATAATACCCTCCAGGATACCAGCTTTTATAATCTGTCCAATTAAAATATTCATAAAGTGTGTGATCATTTAAATATTCAGCATTGTACCATTGGATCCAAGGATCAAATGCTTTGATTAGTGTTACCCCTCTGATAAGTGGGCTTAATCTAATAAGAATGGATAGAGTTACTAATAAAAATAATGCTATAAAAAATAGAATATTACTAGTTTTTACTGATATTGATGTCCTGACACGATCACGGAAGTTCTTTAGTGAAGTAGAGATCTTTACCATAGTTTTACATTCAAATTTTTATGACTAACTAATTTAATAACCATAATTAAAAATTGAATATAAAAAAAATCCTTAAGATTAAAATGTTTTTCTTTAATCTAACATTTTATAAAATTCAAAAATATATGAAAAGAGTTTGTGAGATTTGGACATATTATTAAAAAATTAAAGATATGATCTCTATGACTAATTCTAAGTTTCTCTTTAAAATTTACTACATTGGGAAAAAAAAGTATTATGGATCTCAAAGACAACTCAATTTCTTGACAATTGAGAAATCAATCTTAAGTGTATTAAAGAGTAGAGGGTATATTCATAAGGTTAATAATTCAGAATTTGAATTTGCCAGTAGAACTGATCGATTTGTATCTGCTCGAGGAGCTTGTTTCACATGTATTATTAAAAAAGAACCAATATTAATGGAAATTAATAGTGCTTTGCCAAATGTAATTGGCATCTGGGCATATGCAAAAGTACCATTAGAATTCTCCGCCAGATATGATGCTGTTTTAAGACATTACATATACATTGTGCCTATACCATTTTCTTTTCTTCAAAAAAATTCAGGTATAAATATAAATATTATGGAAAAAGCATGCAAACAATTAGAAGGTCGCCATAATTTTCTTAATTTTTCAAAAACAGAAGCAAACGTAAAAAATACTGTAAGAGATATGGATTCTGTAATATTATCAATTCAAGATGACTATTTAATATTTCAATTTAAAAGTAAATCGTTTCTAAGGCAACAGATCAGACGAATAATAAAAAAGGTTTTAGATCTAGGAAAAAGTAAAATTCTTTACGAGGATTTTCTGAAATTATTTGATATTTCGAAAGTTTTTTCTTATCAACCAGCAGATCCTAAAGGGTTAATTTTATGGGATATCAAATATAATAATAATAATGTTAAATTTATTGAAGATTTAAAGTCTAAGGAAAGAATGAATAATTTTTTCTTAAAAAAAGAGATTAAATTCGGTCTTAAAAACTATTTATTCAGAGCTTTGCAGCATGACGATTTTAGCCAATAAAGCTTGAAGTTGAATCTCTTCTGTTCCACCTTGACTTAGGCGAAATTCAAATTCAGCTAGTAATTTTGAGAGTTCGATTTTTAGAGTTTCTTTAACTTTCAGTTCATAAATCTCTCTATGTAGATTTTTTATAATATTTTGACCTGAAAGCCCATATTCCTTTATTAAATCATTTAAAAGTTTGATAGATAATAGTAACTGCCCTTCTATTGCAGTATTTAAAATTATCTTTATTTTATCAGGAGGTACTTCTCCAGCAACACGAAAAACAATCTCTTCATCTATTTTTTTAGAAATTGTACCACATGATTGTAAATAATTTATTGCTCTTCTACAATCACCTCGAGAAACTTCTATTATTGCATTTAACCCTCCAGGAGCTAAAGTAACTTTTTCTTGTTTTGCTACATATTTTATTCTACTTTTAATATCTATATCATTTAGATAAGCAAATCTGAATACTACACACCTTGATTGAATTGGAGGGATTATTTTATTTGAATAATTGCATATTAAAACCATTCGACAGTTCTTAGTATATTTCTCCATAGTTCTCCTTAAAGCTTGCTGGGCAGGAGCCGTCATGTTATCAGCTTCATCTAGAATTAGCACTTTATAGGGGATATCTACAGGGGGCCGTGCTTTTGCAAAATCTTTGATATAAGTTCTGATCACATCAATTCCACGAGCATCACTAGCATTTAATTCTAAATAAGTCCTATTTACGGCCATCTTTCTTCCATATAATTCTCTTACCATTGCTAAGGCAGAAGTTGTTTTTCCTGTTCCTGCGGGACCTGCAAAAATAAGATGAGGCATAGATTTATCTTTTATAAATTGTTTTAAGCGTTTGATAATTCCCTGTTGATTTACTACATCATCTAGTACTCTAGGTCGATATTTCTCAACCCATGGTCGATTCTCAACGATCATGCTATTTAAGTATGATTTAAATATTTTAGAATAAAATATATTAAGAATTAAATTTGCTTAATTCTTTATTAATATTCATATCCATAAAAAAAACAATGAGATTTGTATGACTGATTTTAAAATTACTAAAATTAAATCTAGGTGGATTTTGGATTCACGAGGAAATCCCACAGTTGAATCGGATGTATACGCAGGAAAAAATTATTCCAGAGCGGCTGTTCCCTCAGGAGCATCAACAGGAGTTTTAGAGGCACTCGAACTACGAGATGGTGGAAAGGCATTCATGGGAAAACATGTATTAAAAGCTGTGTCCAACGTAAATGAAATACTAGGGAAAAAATTAATAGGATTTGACGTTAGAGAACAAACTAAGATTGATGAAGAAATGATCTCTATAGATGGTACAGAAAATAAGAGTAATTTAGGTGCTAATGCTATTCTATCTGTTTCATTAGCTATAGCAAAATTAGCTTCTCAAATATCTGAAGTCCCCTTGTTTGAACATCTCTATAATTTAGCATATAAGAAGACGAGAGAGGATTATTTGCTCCCTCTACCTTGCTGTAATATCATAAATGGAGGAGAACATGCAGGTAACAATTTATCAATACAAGAATTTATGATTTTACCTGTTGGTGCTAATTCTTTTTCCCAAGCTATACAAAATGCGTCTGAAGTGTATCAAAATCTAAAGAAATTATTAGGAAAGAAATATGGGCCTTCTTCTATTAATGTTGGCGACGAAGGAGGATTTGCTCCTAACTTATCTTTAACATCTGATGCTGTAGAGATAATAATGGAGGCAATTGAGACCGCAGGATTTCTTTTAGGGACAGATTTTGTTTTAGGTATGGATGCGGCTGCAAGCGAATTCTATGAAGAGGGAACTTATGAGATTGACGGCAAAAATCTTTCAGAAGAGCAATTATTGGAGTATTATATGGATTTAATCCATGAATACCCTTTCAAATCTATTGAGGATCCTTTTGATGAAAAAGACTTTAGAAATTTCTCAAATTTAACAGCTAAGGTCGATAAAAGTATACAAATTGTTGATGATGATTTAACAGTGACTAACATTAAAATACTAGAAAAAGCGATTAAAGAAAAGGCAGGCAACGCATTACTACTTAAAGTGAATCAAATAGGATCATTAACTGAAGCTATACAAGCAGCGAAAATGTCTTTTGATAATGGATTTAATGTAATGGTTTCGCATCGTTCGGGGGAAACAGAAGATCCTTTTATCGCAGATTTAGCTGTCGGACTCTGCACAGGTCAAATGAAGACCGGTGCTACATGTAGATCAGATCGAACTTGCAAGTTCAATCAATTACTAAGAATAGAAGAAATGCTAGGAGAAAATGCAAAATATCCTAAAAATTTAGATTCGTGGAAAAATTTTATCTAATTCTAATTAAATATTTATTTTTATTATTTTTTAATAAATCTGTATATATGAACATCAATCTTCTTAGTTTTTTTAGTATGAAATGGAAATGCTCTTTCTAGTCTTATGCGAAAAGGAAGAACATTATCTATTTTCCAACCAAGCTTGTTAATATAGGTTGAAATGAAATTGTAGACTTTCTTATTTGCTAAATGAATGGAATAGACAATATTTGAAAAATAAAATGCTTTTTCTATGAAAATTCTATCTGCAAATTTAGTTTGCACTCCAAATGGGGGATTCATAATTGTAGTTACTTTCACATTCTGAGAGAACATTCTTTTTGAAATATGAAAAAACTCAATATCAGCACATATAGGCGATATAATATGGCCTAAATCAAGAGAAAGCACATTTTTCTTTAAAATTTGTAAAGCATTAATATCAATGTCTACACTAAGAACATGACTAGCATTGAAAAAGGCACTTGCGATAGATAACCTTCCTGTTCCAGCACCTAAATCAACAATTAATGCTTTATTGATATCATTAAATTCAAAACCTGCATAGTAAATTACATCTACAGCACATTCTGCATCGATACAATATTGTTCTAATTGAACTTTAGGATTACTGAATGATTCAGTGTTTTGTATAATAGAGATTAGTTCTTTTTTGCTAAATTTCATCCGAAAAAATGTTTACTCTTTTAAAATTAATACATCAAATTTATTTATCTTATTTAATACTATTTACTTAAGTTAGAAAGAATTTGAGAAATTAAATAAGTATTGTTGATATTATTGAGTAAGAAATCTTATAAAGATAAGGATATTGTTATAACTGGTCAATATTTAGGTGTAGTAGAAGAATTTCTCCCAGATAAACAATCTACATTTATTAAAGATGGAAAAATATTTGCTAGTAAGACAGGTATGATAAAGGTTAATGATCAAGAAAGGAAAATTGGAATAAGCACACATCAAGATAAAGATCGAAAGGTTGTAGAAGTAGGAGATATTGTTATTGGTAATATTCTTTTTCTGCGTCAATACTCAGTTGGAATTAGTTTTTATACAATTAATGGCAAAATTCATTTTAATTCAAGTTGTTTTGGTAATATTCATGTATCACAGATTTCAGATAGATATGTTGAAAAAATCCGGGATGCTTTTCAAATAACAGATATTGTACGTGCTCGTGTACAAGAACAAAATTTTAATGAATTTAAATTAAGTACAACCGGGAAAAATCTTGGAGTTATTTATGCTGATTGTGTTATCTGTGGAGACCCACTTATTAAAATTAGCTATAATAAATTACGATGTGATCGTTGTGGAAATCAAGAAACAAGAAAAATAGCCAATGATTATGGAAATGTAAAAAATAGTTTGAGATTCTAATTATCTTTTTTATTCAGAAAAAATTAAGTGTGTTGTAGTGAGAAAAACAGGTAAAAAAGTAATTCATTTCTATAATAATAGTGGTATTTTGGATAATGCAGTTCGATTTCTTGAAGATATTCAGAAAAAAATAAATTATCTTAACCTAAATGTTTCTATTGAAGGAAAAAGTATAAAGATTACACTTTATGGTTCAAGAGATCTCCAACATTTAGCAACCGAAAGATTAAAAGATTTAGCAAATCGCTATTTGTAAAAGATCAGTTTTTTTTGTAAAACCAAAAAAAATTTATTTGATTTTGTATATTTTAAAGTAAGGTTATCAAATCCTAATCATTGGGAGTAAAAATTATGGCTAAAAAAAAAGCAACCAAACCAGAAGATACGGAAGAAGATACAATTGATGAACTAGTTGATGATTTATTAGAGGATGAAGAAATTAAGACTGTATATCCAAAAATAGATGATAAAGAGAAACTTGAACCATCACCCACATCACCCGAAGAATCAATAGAGGAGGAAGAGGAAGAATTTGAGATTGAAGAAGAACCAAGATTTCCTGATTATAAGTATCTCAATGTAGGAATAAATAAAGGACTGGGAGAAAATGACTATGAAATATCAGTTGAAGGTCAATCACATGGATTCTGTAATATTCTTGTAAAACACTTATTAGAAATTGAGGGTGTTAGTATCGCTGCTTATAAGGTAAATAATGTAGAATTACCAAAAATTTTTATCCGACTTGAAAATTCAAATGATTACAAAATTAAAGATATTTTACATAAAGGAATTGAATCACTTAGAGCTAAAGTCATCGAAGTGCAAAAAATATTTAAAAAACTTACTTAAAACAGTATTCTTTCTTTTATGAAAAATTTTATAAGAATTCTTAATTCTACTTATCTTAATGGAGTATAAGTATTTAATTACTGATTTAAATCTAAATAAATCACAAAAGATTATCGGAACCGATAAAGGTTTGGCAAAAATCGGAGACGGAATCGTAAATGTTGCTTATTCAGTAGCAAAATCTATTTTTCTTACAAAAAACAATCCAAATGATAATACTATTAGAACAGGAAAAAAAGTAGGGAAAACGATTTTAGGTGCTGCCCTAAAAAATGCAAAAATGAAAAGTTTTGCAAAAACTAGGGCTAATGCTCATGATCTTGCTGATACTGTTGAATCAGTATTAGCGTACGTGTGGCTTGATAATAAAATCTCTCTAAAAGAAATTATTAACTTTTTAGCAGATAATCTTTCGGGGGATCTTTATAATAGAACTGAAGAAATTGAAAAAGCAACCATCGCTTTTACCAATCTTTTAAATTATATTAAAAAATATCTGCCTGAAAAATAGAAAAATGAAAGATAATCCCATAACAATTGGATTTGACGATGCAACTTTTAAGTTAAAAACAAGTGTTAAAACAACTCAATTAATTGGGGTAATCTGTCAAGGAACAAGAATGGTAAGAGTTGTAAGAGATGATATAAAGATAGATGGCAACGATGCAACTGAAAAAATAATAAAACTAGTTAGAGACAATGAAAAACATGTACAATATATTTTAACTCATACAATAACTTTTGGTGGGTTTAATCTTGTTAATTTAACTGATATCTATAATGAAACAGGAAAACCTATTATCGCTATAACAGAACGAAAAGTAGATTTCGATTCTGTAGAAAGCGCTCTAAAAATTAAATTCCCTCATACATATAAAAATAAATTAAGATATATAGTTGAGGCGGGAAATTTATATGAAACAGAAGTGAATACAGCAGGTGGTATATCAAAAATATTTTTTCATTACAAGGGTATTAGCGTTAAAGAAGTCGAGTCACTTTTAGAAAAAATATGTATAGACTCCAAACTACCAGAATCAGTGAGAATGGCACACATAATTGGAAAAATATTTTGAGAGTTAATATTTTTATCTAATCTTTTTCAATTTCATATTCCAAAATTTCACGCATTCTTTCTCGCAGGTCCAATCTGATAGCAGACATTCCATAGGTGGGTATACCTAATTTTTTCTGAATTTTCTTTGCGTTTAATGCACCTGGAAGATCTTGTTTATTCGCTATAGCAATAATTTTTGTAGTCATATATCGTGAGAACTTTTTAAATGCATCCTTAGTTTTTTCAATATTATCTTCTGTAGAATCACATACTAAAACAGTCAAGCCTGCACCTCTTAAGAAATCTTGCCACATAAATTGATAACGTTCTTGACCTCCAAAATCCCAAATATTTACCTTTTTCCCATTGAGTACAGAATTCTCAATATCTAATCCTACTGTCGGATTTCTTTCTTTCGATATCTCTCGACCTTGAAGTAAAGATACTAAAGATGATTTTCCAACGCTACTTAATCCTAATAGACATATTTTTTGTTTTGTTGTATGAACTTTTAATCAACCTTTTCTAAATACAATGTTCTTATGTAGAAAAGGCAAATAAAGCTACAAAAAAGAAAATAATATTCGTATGATACCTACATATTCTTTAAAGAATATCTTTATTCTCTAAAATCTATTCCTTAGGACTTAAAAAAATTGAAATTAGAAAATAAATACAATTTTCAAAAAATTTAGCTTAAGCTAAAACTCCTTGCTAGAAATAACTGTTATATAAATTCAATTCGAAATATTTTTATGGTATTAGCATTAATAAAAAAAGAGGATTATAAAAAAAACAGTATTTTTTGAATTTTAAGCTCCAGTTTCAATGTCCTTAACGATGCCGACCGCGACGGTTTTAGGTTTAATCTGAGAAATTCAGATTGTTCTACCCATATCGCGTACAGCAAATCGGCCCATTTCTGGAAAGTCGTTATATTTTTCAAGGCACATTTTTTTAATCGGCTGTAGTTCAACAATGGCAGATTCATTTTTCTTGAGAAACTTAGGTGAGTCTTCTATCACTGCTCCTGTTTTTTGGTCTAATTTTTTAACTAAACTCGAAAATTTCGCAGCTACTTGTGCTGTATGTGCATGGACTACAGGGGTATAGCCTTGTGCAAGTGCTGTAGGGTGCCAGATAACTATAATCTGTCCCGTCCATTTTCCCTTTGGTGTGATTACCGTAGGTGGATCTTTTGGATGCCCTAAACAATCTCCTCGACTTGCATCCTCTAATGTAATACCTCGAATACTAAACCCTATGTTGTCACCAGGAATTGCTTGTTCAATCTCTTCATGATGCATTTCAATACTTCGAATTTCCCCTTCAAATTCAGTTGGCATGATAAGAATTTTATCTCCTTTCTTTAAGATTCCAGTTTCAACTCTACCTACAGGAACTACTCCAGTTCCCTTAATTGAATAGGAATCTTGAATGGGAAGTCTTAAAGGTTTACCAGTCGGTTTTTCAGGAAGAATAAATTGATCAATTGCTTCCATTATAGTTGGTCCATCATACCAAGCTAATTTATCACTCTTCTTTGATAAATTATCCATAGCCATTCCACTAGTTGGAATGTAATTTACATCCTTGAAACCAATGCTTTTAAGAAGATCACCAACTGAATCCTTGCATTCCTTAAATCGTTCCTCAGAATAATCGTAAACATCAGCTTTATTGATAGCAACAACTAATTGTTTTACACCTAGAGTTTGTGCTAAATAAGCATGTTCACGAGTTTGCCCATTAGCTGCGATTCCAACCTCCATTTCTCCTTTCTTACCTGAAACAACGAGGATAGCAGCATCAGCTTGGCTCGCGCCAGTTATCATGTTCTTGACAAAATCTGCGTGGCCTGGCGCATCGATGATTGTGAAGTACTTTGACTTGGTTTCAAATTTTCGAAAAGCAAGGTCAATTGTAATACCTCGCTGTCTCTCCTCTTTCAACCTATCGAAGACAAAGGCATAAGACCATGAGTCTCTATCATATTCTTTCGCAAGTTTTTCTAATTCACGTGCTTCTCGTTCTGAGACAGCCCCAGCTTCTATGAGTAAAGCACCCATCATTGTACTTTTGCCGTGGTCAATGTGCCCGATTATGACTAAATTTAAGTGACTTTTTTGTTTTGAGCTCATTTTAATCATTCATTAGTTACTTATTTTTTAAATATTAAATGTAATTTATTTTTTTTAGATGTTAATTGTGAATGTCTGTGAATTTATATTTTTTACTATATTTTTTTCCTATATTTAAGCGTAATTATCATATTTCAATAAGTTATATCATGAACTTATTGACGATTATTTTATGGTAATTAATTAGTGTAAAACTTAAAATAATTCCATAATATATTGAAGATTTAGTTTCAAATCGAATAAGCTATATAAGTAAGATGAAATTTAACTAGATATTAATGAAATAAATTAAAGAATATGGGATTCATATGGTAAATGGATATACTGGTAAAATTCTTAGGGTGGATTTAACAAAGGAAAATATTTCCATTGAAAATCTAGAGGAGATTTTTTGCAGGCGTTATATTGGTGGAGAAGGTTTTGTAGCCTATTACCTTCTAAAGGAATTAAAAGTTGGTATTGATCCTTTAAGTCCTGAAAATAAACTAATTTTTGCTACAGGTCCTTTAACTGGATTTGCAATACCCGGAACAGGTAGAAACAGTGTTGGGGCAAAATCCCCATTAACAGGTGGATTTGGTGAGGCAGAAGTTGGTGGCTATTGGGGGGCTGAGTTAAAACATGCGGGATTTGATGCAATTATAGTAGAGGGAAAAGCAAAAAACCCGTCTATTTATGGATAAATGATGGAGTAGCAGAAATCAAGGATGCAACTCATCTTTGGGGAAAAATTACTGGGGAAGCGCAAGAGATCATTCAAAAAGAATTAGGGGATAAATTAATCCGTGTTGCTCAAGTCGGACCTGGAGGGGAACGATTAGTGCGCTATGCTTGTGTTATCAATGATTTAAGAAATGCTGCTGGTCGTGGTGGGATGGGTGCTGTAATGGGTTCTAAGAATTTAAAAGCTATTGCTGTTAGAGGACATAAAAAGCTTGAAGTTAATAATAAAGAAAAATTGCGGGCGAAAATAAAAGAGTTTAATGAAGTAGCATATAAACCTATGAAGAGTTATTTTGAGTTTGGTACGGGAGGAGGGATAATGGAGCAATTTGCTAAATCAGGAAATCTTCCTACAAGAAATTTTAGAGATGGTGATTTTTCGGGGGCGAAAATGTTAGATCCTGGCATTATGAAAGAAGAAATCGGGCTTACAATGGAGGCGTGTTATGCGTGTTCAATTCGGTGTAAAAAAGTTGTAGAGATCAAAGATCCTTGGGATGTAGATCCTCTCTATGGAGGTCCTGAATATGAATCGATTGGTGCCTTCGGTTCCAATTGTGGAATTGATGATATAAAAGCAGTTTGTAAGGCAAATGAACTTTGTAATAAATATTCAATAGATACAATTTCAACAGGAGTATCTATAGGGTTTGCAATGGAATGTTATGAGAATGGAATCTTAACTGATAAAGATACAAATGGAATAAAATTAAACTTTGGAAATGCTGAAGCGATGGTTAAGATGGTTGAAATGATTTGTAAACGTGAAGGTCTAGGTGATATTTTAGCGGAAGGTGTTAAAAAAGCTGCTGAAAAAATAAAAAATGGAGCAGATAAGTTCGCTATGCATGTTAAAGGTCAAGAGATTCCAATGCATGAACCTCGGTTAAAGCAAGGATTAGGAGTCGGCTATACAATTTCACCTACAGGTGCAGAACATATGGCAAATATGCATGATACATCAATTGCGAGTGAAAGATCAATAGCTGTTGAGAGTGCTATAGGGATTTTAGAGCCGCTCGAGCTTGATGATTTAGGGGCAAAAAAAGTTCGAGCGTTAGTATATTATAGTAATTGGCGTAATTTATCTAATGCTTTATTACTTTGCTATTTCTTACCTTGGGATTATGTTGATATACCTGAAATTGTAAGAGCTGTAACTGGTTGGTATTCTTCAACCTGGGAATTAATGAAAGTAGGAGAGAGAATTACAACTATGGCACGAGTTTTTAATATAAGAGAAGGACTTACAAAAAAAGATAATTGGTTACCTAAAAGATTTTTTCAACCTCATACATCAGGAGCACTTGCAGATACAGTAATTGAACCAGATAAGCTTAAAAATGCAATTACAACGTATTATAAGATGATGGGTTGGAATGAAGATGGGATACCTACAAAAACTAAGTTGGAAGAATTAGATGTAGACTGGGTTTCTCAATATCTTTAAAAATAAATTTAAGTCGTATAGATTTAATTTTCTTTTTGTTTTTTATTTTTTTTTTTAGATTTTTCAAATTCTGGGAAATATTCTCCTTTAAGATCGATATATAAATCTTCTTTATTTTCTCTTAATAGTTGAAAAATTACTTGTATTTCTTCTTGAAAATTTGTTTTATTTCCCTCAGAATCCATAATTTCAATTAAGACTTTATCTTGTAGAAATTTTTTAAAAACTAAACCCATATCATATATATTGATGTATGTTTCTTTAAAGAAATCCAATAAATGATGTAAGTAAAGTGCTTTAATATAACCTTTCTTATTTTTATCTTTTTCATTAAAATACGTAAGTTGTTGAAAAATAATACTCTCATTATGATTCTCAATGTCTATATTATCTTCTTGATAAATAGTCCAATTAAAACCATAATCGAGAGTTCTGTTTACCATATTCGCAATATTTTTTTTTATTCCAGCTTTTTTAGCCCACTTATTGTGAATAAACCAATTAGGAATTTTATAATCACTATTTTTCTGCTTTTTTTATTTGAAAGATGAAAAAAATAAAAAATTATAGTTCATTAATTAAAAATAAGAATTTATAAAAGTTAAATAATAAACTATAGTTTTATAATAACAATGGTAAGAAGTAAAACAAAGTTTCCTCGGGAAGGAGAATTTATAGTCGCTAAAGTAACAGAAGTACAAAAGCAATATGTATACGTTAATTTAATTGATTATGAAGGTTCAGATTATGATGAGAATGCTAGAGGTATGATACATATCTCAGAAATAAGTTCTCGATGGATTAAAAATATTCGTAATTTTGTTCGAATTGGTCAAAGAGTAGTTCTGCGAGTACTAAGAGTTGATGCAGGTAAGGGACATGTTGATCTATCATTACGAAGAGTTAATTCTGCTCAGAAGGAAAATCGAATAAAGGAATGGAAATATGCTTTAAAGTACGAGAATTTGTTGCAATTTCTTACAGAAACAGAAGATATTGATATAACACTCGATAAAGCTTATGAATTAATTGGTTTTCCAGTTAGAGAGGATTATAATTCATATCAAGAGACTATTGAAAGTCTTAAAGAAAATGGAGAGGAAATTTTATCCCAATTAGATGGTATAACAGATGATATGACGAAAGCTTTTTTAAAAATAATTGAAGAAAATGTAAGTATATCTACAGTAAGTATATCTGGTAGAGTAAAGCTTTCATTTACTTCAGAAAATGGGATAGCACAAATTAAGGAGTCGTTAATAGAGGCATCAAAAGTAATAGAGCAAAAAGAAACTAGAAATATTAATATAAATTATATTGCAGCTCCGTTTTATCGATTAGAAGTCGTTTCAAAGGATTACTTAGATGCAGAGAATATTTTATCAGATGCATTAGAAATTATTGAACAAAAAACTGAAAAATATAGCGGTACATTTGAATTTATACGAGATTAAACTCAATCATATGATATAAAAATGACAAAATATCTTCAAAAGTGTGAGAATTGTAATAAGTACGGATTGCTGAATCCTGAATCAAAATGTCGTTATTGTGGAGGCAAGTTAATAAATCCAAGACCTCCAAAGTATTCTCCTATAGATAAATATGGAAAATATCGAATGGAATATTTCAAAGAAGATTTTGAAAAGAAATTTAAATAAAGTTAAGGAAGTTCTATTTTTTCTACAAATTTTTCATATATAAGAATTTTTGCATTTTTTTGGGGTAAATTAGCAATATCTTCTTTCTCAAAAGGTCCGTAATTAATAAGATCAATACCAACTAAAGGAGGTGTCTTTTTTAAAAATCTCACGAGGGTATAATCTATTTTTTCCTTATCTATTACTTCATTAGATTCAGAAACTATGGTCTCCTCTTTTTTATTAGATATTGAAACTTCTGCAATACTTTTCTTTGTTACTATTTCTGATTCAATTAATCCCTCAAGCTTACTTTTACTTTCTTGTTCAAAAAGTGAGAGTGATTTTACTTTCTTAAATCCCTTGATTGTACTAACTAAATTTTGATAAAGCAATTTTTCTGCTTCAATAACATTATTCAAATTAATTTCTTTAAGTGCTAAAGCAAAATTTATAATTTTTACTTCCCTAAGCTTTAAAAAATCATTAAATAAGAAGTTAAAATTATCTTTATATGACTTCAGTAAATGGTCCTTTAGTTCGTTCAAGTTTTCTTCTTCATAATTATTGATAAAGTTCAAATTTTCTTTATAATAATTAAATAGTTCTTGATTTAACTCAGTTAAATTGGTTTGTTGGAATTCTTCAAGCCATTGTTGGTAAAGTTTTTCATAATCTATTTGTAAATCCATAAATATCGAATTTTTTAGTTTAATATAATAAACAGTGTTCTTAAGTTTAAATCTTTTAACTTATACAGATTTTGCAACTCCCTTACATAATAAAAAAACCGCAATATGATGAGGAACCTCTATTGTATCACCTAATTTATATGGTCCAAATGATTCACCTTTAATTTTTGTTGCTGGTACATTAGATTCAATTATTTCTAATTTTTGAATAGTTTGTACTTTACTAACAAATACAATTGGATCCAATTTCTCTACTTGTTCGTCTAAGGGATTATAATCGTCAAGATCATTAGGATTCAGTTCTTGAACTTTAAAGCCGGTTTTACCATGTAAGGATCCAGGATACCTAATAAGTCTATGAATATCTATTGATACTGGTACATCAACTTCAATTCCAATTTGTTCAACAATTGGTTCTAGGAAATTATACCACGTATTTAAAGTAGAACTAACAAGAGTCCAATTATTCGCATTGTTGCTTTTAATTATATTAAGAAAATTATTTTTATAGTTAAGAAAATTTTCAATAAAGTTTTGATTTAAATTAAATTTTCTTTTATCTGATAATAAAGTCTCGATTTCAATGCTAGACATTTTTAAAATTTCTTCGATTTTTCTATTGATTTTTTGAGACCATCCAATTGTTTCTGTAGAAAAACCAAAAATATTATTTCCCATTTTTCGTAAGCCTAAAATTTCAAAAGAAATACCTTCTCCTGTAATATAGTCAATTATCTCTCTACGTTCATCACTTGATAATGCTCTTAGGTTATTATCTTCAATTTTCAAATGATATCCCCTATGCCCTGAAAAAGCGATTTTTATTTTTTCAATATCAATATTGAAATCAGGTATTAAAAAATCATAAATTAACTTATTTATCTCTTTTTTAGCAACATTTAAGCATTCTTCACATATCCAAGTAAGTTTTTTCAGTTTTAATTTCCCGCATTTTGGACATTTTTCTACCATTCCCTTTCCATTTTTTCCACATTCTTTACAATACCATATATCATGATCCTCCTTACAAGGAGTATAAAAATGATCTACATCAATATCGACAATTAAATCACAACCTTGGTATCCTTTATTCTTCATATCTTGGTTTTCTGGATTTATATAAAGAGATCCACTTGAATAAACATGTCTAGGTCCGTTATTTATTAAATGTTGTATTAAATTCTCTCTATTTGCAAAACCCATGTGTCTTATCATCCTAATTTGCTGATCCCATGGAATAAAACCAAATTCTCTTTGATTAAATAAATTTACTAAAGGAATCTTCTCTCTATTATCTTTATAATATTCCTTGAATCGGCGTTTTAGATACTCGAAGGACATCATTTCTTATCTAGAGTTTGATTTTTTGTTTTTTTTAATTTCTTAGAATCACGATATTGTTTGACTTCTATATATTTAAGAGGATGTGAAATATCTTTTTGTACCTCTTGTAACCTTGAAAAATAACCCTCTAAACATAATACATCTTTATACTCTTTTGCAAAACATAAACTATAGGATTTTAAAGATTTACATGAATATGGTGTATATCCTTTTTTCATGGCATACTTCACTTGATATGCTGTTTGTTCTCTATTAAAATCAGGTAGTGTTGAAAATACATTAATTATTTTATCCTCAGGATATTTAAGTGAATTTAAGAACCATAATATAAATAATCTTTCAGTATGTATTAAATTCTGTCCCTCTTGTGCTTTAGAGAGTATTTCTTTTATACAAGGAGGGAAAGTTTCTGATATATCTTTACCTTCCTTAAAGGTAATATCAATCGTATATTCAAATTCTTCCTTTTTTGATTCCCAAATATCAGTTATAGTATCATATAATGCTTTAAATTCTTGAATTTCAAATAACTTTTCTTTAAATTTGTCTAATTCAGTAGAAAGTTCATTATTTTGAGGCAAAAATTTCATCCGTACATGTTCTTGCAACAATCTATTAATATTTTCGGGTTTAATATATACATAACCTTGTCGTACGGCATTATTCACTAATTTACGATATTCATCCTTTAAATTAGAGGCAAGTTTTAAATAGTTTAAATAAGAAATCTTGAAATTTGTTTTAAAAATTTCTTGTTGATCTTTTACCACAAATTTTTTATAAATAGTTGGTTGTTCGTCATACAATACTTCTAAATTTAAATCCTGGTAAATATAATATAAATTATATTCATTTTCTTTATTTAATTCATTGTAAGTGGTTTTGGAGTATATATTTGCTATTCTATTAGAAAGAATTTTGTTGTTTAAAATATAAAGGATAATTTTTAGTATTAAATAAACATAAATATTATTCTCGTCGAGCTCATATTCCGATAACTGTTCAATATGATTAAAAGCATCATTGAATATGGTTAAAACTCTACGTTTTAGATCATTAGATTTATCAGATGTAAAGATTTCATTAATGAAATCTAAAGGATTTTTTGAAGCTATATCGGAATAGTATGTTTTTAAAGAAGGAAGCCAAGGATATCGCTTTACTAAGTCATATATTTCGCTCATTGCTCAAAAATTCTCTAATTTCAAATACAAATATTTATAGACTAAAAGACATGATGAGAAATAACTTTAATAGATTAAGAGTAAATTAATTTACTGATAATTTTAATAAATCTATTAACTAACTAATAATTTACCATGCTCATCCAGTATAGCAAATTAGCTAAGTTATAAATCTGTAAGCGTTCATGGTATTAATCAAAAATGAATTTTAAGAACTGATTAGACGTTTTTATAGTTTGACAATATTAGAAAATAGACTCATTTTGGATCTATTGAAAAGTAAAAAGTAGTAAATTTATATCAACTAATGGTCAATATGTTTATCCCAATTTTTAGGTTTTTGATTTAATTGCATAATTGAAACAATTAATATCTCAACTTCTTTAATTTGATAAATTATTCCATATGGGAAGCGTTGGGTTATACATCTTTGACAATTTTGTGATATTTTAGCCCATGCTTTGGGAAATTGGAGAATTCGATGAATTGTGGAATAAATTTCTTTGGAAAAATCTAGACCTAAACCAGGACTCTTATCTTCATAATAATCAATCGAATCATTTAATTCCTCGACGGCTAAGGGATGGAAACTATATTTCATTTTATAAACCGACTTCGAATATCTTCAAAAACTTTTTCACCTGAAATTGATTGAACTTTACCTGAATTGATGTCAGAAATGCGTTTTTCTGCTTCTTCAGCCCATAAATCATCAATTTCTTTTTGAATTGGAACATTAAGACTTTCTATTAATTTATCAATTAATATAGTTCGTAGATGTGAAGGTAATGATAATATTTCTTGGATTAATTTTTCGTTTAATTCATTCATCTTTATTCATCTTTATAATCATACAAATAAATAATATAAAATCAAACTTTAATTTTTTTTGTTATTAGATTTTAGTAATCAAAAATTTTAATCGTATTTTCGATTATTTCGTTGTAGTTACAAAAAGATATTAATAATTAAAACTCATCCATGTCATCGTCGTCTTCAAATTCAGCTTCTTCTACTCTTGGAGCTAGGAAGTAACTTAATTCACCACCTTCAAGAAGATTAAAGATCATTTTTAATGGATGATCTGTCTTTAAGGATATTTCTAGCTTTTCAGTAATGGATGCTATTTTTAATATTGCTTTCAAAAATGTTAAGGAGTATGCTCCACTACTAGTTCCATTAATATCATTCTCGATTAAATCATCTTCATTTAATTCATATTCCATTTCACCAATTTGTCCTGCAGAACTAAAAACTAACCCCTTTCCCTCTGTTGCGGTCATATTAAGAATTTCAGAATAAATTTCAGCATCTTTTATTGCTTCTACTAAGAATTCTGATTCGATAACCCATTTTGAAGGATATTCAATTTTTAATAAATTGTCCATTGGAATTTCTTCAATATCGATATCCAATAAAGCTAAACTAAAAGTTCGCGTACGTGTCATACCTTCTCGTTGCATTTTTATTTTTATTTTTTGTTCAGTTTCATTGAAATCAATTTCTACTGAATCATTTGCAGCACTTCTCTTTAAAATCTTATCTAAATCATCCAAGTTTAACCCAACTTTTGATTCTTTATCGCATTGATAGTCATCAAAGTTCTCCTTTTTAATTGAAAGTTTTAGCAAACATATTCTACTAGGATCCATCGCTGAAATTGTAAACTCTTTAGGAGTAACTCGAAATTCAGTTTCATCAATAATACTCGCAAGAGTTTCAACAATTCCTTTCAAAATCCGACTATTTTCTAATTTTAATGTAAAAGTCATATTCTTTCAGTAAATTTATTCAATTATAATTAAGATAATTTTGTTTGATTCGCATTATTAATAATGTTTAATATTAGTCTTTTAATAATACCAATATTAGGTTTTAAATTAATTATTTATACTCTCTTAAATTTTCAATTTTGTATTAAGTAAATAATTAGATCATTCGTATATAAAAAAAAATGTCTAATCCCTACGCAAAGCAAAGAATAATTAAAGATATCAATTTTGATGATGATAAACGAATCCAAGTTACTGGATATATTAAAAACAGAATTAATGATGAACTTATTGTTTTGGATGATAAAACGGGTCAAATAAACGTTAAGATAATTAATATTGAAGATTTTAATTTTAAAAATAATGATTTAATTAATGTGATTGGAGACTTAGAATCAACTGAAGGACAAGTGATCAATGCTGAAATAGTTCAAGATATGAATAAATTAAATTTTGAGTATTACCAAAAACTCTATCAAATCAAAAATGAACTAGAGCTAACTTAAAATAATTATTTTCTTCATGATATCCTTAATCATCTAGAAATTTTTGAATTTCAATTGTATATCCATTAGGATCCTTGAAGAAAAAATGATAGATATTAAATTTATGATTAATATGAGGTTTTTCTCCAATGTTTAGCCCTGCCTTAATTAGGTTATTGTAGTATTTATCAACATCCTCAGTAACCAATGTTATAATTGGGCTTTTATCATCATGGATGATTGACATATGCTCACAAAATCCTATTTTACTTTGATTATTGATGTTAAATATCAAACAAACATCCTGATCTTTATATAATGTTAATCCTAGGATATGTACGTAAAAATTTGATGTTTTAGTGAGATCATTTGTCCCCAAAAAAGTAATAAATTCTTTAAATGGCATAAATGTCATTTATACATAATTGGTTATTTTATAAAATTCAAAATTTCATATATATTTATAGATTAGATAAAATTTTTTAAATATTAATATTTTTAAAGGTTATAATTAAAATCTATAGGTAAAAAAACAATATGGTCGAATTTTGCCCCGAATGTTCAAACCTGTTGCGTAAAAGAATAGATAAAGATAATTCCTTTTTAGTGTGCAAATGTGGTTATCAAAAAGAAATATTACCAGATAATTCTAAAATAGAGACTCATGTTCAAAAAAAGAAAACAGCATTAGAAAATAATTTAGTAATTGTTTCTGAAGAAGATAAAATTTCAGTATATCCTAAAACAAAGAGAGATTGCCCAAAATGTATTAATAAGGAGGCTGAAACTTGGCAAATACAAATGAGGAGTGCAGATGAGCCAAGTACTCACTTTTTTCGATGTACTGAGTGTAAACATACTTGGCGCGAATATTAATTAAATTTAATTACTATTTTTATATTACTGAGATATTGAAGAATTAGTGTGAAAGAATAACTGTTTAAATACTTATAGATTACTATTACTTCTTTTATTTTACTGAAAAGGAATACTTTTCATTATAATATCTGGAAAAAGTTAGAAATTAAAATATCAAGAGAGCGTTATTTAAAATTACTAAATTTTAACTGTTTTTCTTCTTATATATTAACCTTTTATAATATATGTACTAAGAATTAGGGAATTCAAAAAGGCAAAAAGGAAAATTGTTAATGAATAAAGAAAGAAGACAAGAATATCAAAATCTTTTAAAAGAAATATTAAAAAAAGAAAATACTAAAAAATGTTCTAAATGTAAACAAATTTTACCTGCTACACCAGAATATTTCTACAGAAGAAAAAATGGAAAATTTGGTCTTGATCATACTTGTAAAGTATGTAAAAAGAAATGGGATAAAGTTTATCATAGAGTAAAAAAACATGATGTTAACACCACACAATTTTTTTCTATGTTAGAAAACCAAAATCATAAATGCGATATTTGTAAGCAAACACTACATTTTTACGATTATGGTGGAGTACATATCGATCATAACCATAAAACAGGTGAAATTAGAAAAATACTATGTTTTCATTGCAATGTTGTTTTGGGCTTAATAAATGATAATAGATTCGTTTTAGCAAATGCAATTTTGTATTTAAAGAAGCATAGAAAAAGATTAACGAGAAAGAAATTAACTACTCAATTATAAAATATTATAGGGATATATAGAATTTCATATTAAGATTGTATTCACAAATTATTCAAAAAAAATAAATAAAGATAGAATTAATAAATTATGTTTTTAATCTCGCATTTCCATTCATTATTTTATGATTAAGCACAAATTCAAATAGTGTTCATGTAATTTTATTTAAAAAATTAATAAATCCTGTTTTGTCCGATATGCTCCATCTAATAAGGAATTCATTGCAGATATTGGAACAATTGCAGATACCTGTTCTGAAGGGAGTACACTAAAATCAGCAAAAACATTAAAAATTATGATAACATCTGGTTCGGTAATTCTGAATTGATCAAAATACTTTTTAATAGTTTTTGATATAGAGGTCTTCAAGGAAGGTTCTAGTATTACAGAATTTTAGGAAAGAACTTCTAAAATTTTAGTAAGAATACGTGCTTTGCCCCCAGTTGATTGGAGTATAGTTTTCCCACATACTAAACATTCTACATCCGTTGCAGAACAACCAAAAATGATTTGTTGGTTTCCGCAGTTCAGACACTTTACACGTAAAAACCTACTTTTTGCTTGTGGAATAAGTTGTTTTTCTTTTTTGTGGATCATATTTAATCACTTTTTTATACTTCTTGTAATTCGAATCTTTTTACACGATAAGATTTAGCATACTGTTTTTTACCACATTCAGAACATTCTAATAGTGGTGTAGATCTCTTATTTAACTTAGCGTTGCGGTGAAATATCTCTTTGGGAAAGCTACCATAGCCTCTTTTCTTCCTTTCAACTCTTCTGCGTCCTTGGTTCATCATACGTTCTTTTCCTTTCTTGTATAGGGATACATTATGTTTTTTATGTGATCTACAAGTTGGGCAATAACGATTGACAGTTCTTGGGTACTTCATTATTTAGTGACCTTTAGCTTTAAGAATAAATTTAGTAATTATTCATAAATTTTAAATTTTATTAGTTCTGTTGGTTCTTTTTGAATAACCATAGTATAATAAAAAATAATTTAAATCTTATTTACATAATGTTAATAAAAACATATTGAATGAGATTTTGAATGTTCAAAGATAAATTTAGCGAAGGTATAATAAGTGCAAAGCAATTTGACCGAGAAGATATTGAATATATTCTAAAGAAAGGCAATGAAATGATTCAAATCAAGAATTCAAATCTTCTTCAAGGGAAAATTTTAGCTACATTATTTTTTGAGCCGTCTACTCGCACTCGTCTTAGTTTTGAATCTGCTATGTATAGATTAGGAGGAAGCGTAATCGGATTCCACTCTGGAGATGTATCGTCTATAAAGAAGGGTGAAAGTATTGCAGACACGATAAGGACTGTAGAGAACTACAGCGATTGTATAGCTATGAGGCATTCACTTGAAGGAGCTGCAAGAATGGCTTCAAAATTTGCGAAAATTCCTATCATTAATGCTGGATCTGGAAGTGGGGAACATCCCACCCAAGCATTATTGGATTTATTAACTATTACTGAAGAAATTGGAGCATTAGATGGTTTGAATATAGGTATAATGGGTGATCTTAAGTATGGAAGGACAGTGCATTCACTATCAATTCTCTTATCTAATTTTGATGTAAACATATATTTCGTAAGCCCTGAAAGCTTAAAAATGAGAAACCGAGATAAAGATTTTTTACAACAACGACAAGTTAAATATAAAGAAATTACTAATTATAGGAAAATATTAGACATATTGGATGTTCTTTATATGACAAGAATCCAAAAAGAAAGATTTGTTGATGTTGAAGATTATGAGAAGCTAAAAGATTTTTATATCTTTAGAAAAGATGATCTCAAAAATACAAAAGATAATTTCAGATTATTACACCCTCTACCTCGAGTTACGGAAATTTCTCCTAATGTTGATATTTCAAAAAAAGCAATTTACTTTAAACAAACCTGTTATGGCATCCCAATGAGGAAAGCTCTCTTAGCTGAATTAATGTCTGAATAAAATTCAAAATATTTTAGATAATTTTATATTCCATTATCCAGTAAAACAATCCCTAAAAGAAATAACCTCTATTTTGGATTCAAAAAGACTTTGTAAAAATCTTTTTAATGATAATTCATCTATATTTATTTTTTCTATAAACAAAGTCCCTCCGTTGATAATTTTTTGAAATTTTTCAAATAATGCGATCCTTTTATCAAGGGAAAGATTTGATTCACTCCTAATTATTCTTGATGAATATCGATTTAGATTTTGTTTGAATTGTGTCATACCATTATGCCATGAATCTTTTAGGTAAGAATCGTAATGAGGTTGACTTAGAATAAAATTGTTGTTATCAAGTTCATTTCTTTCCTCAATTAACTTTTTCATTAAAGATAACACTTTAAAAGCAAATTTTTCGCTATTTTCTATTCTATCAAGTTCAATTCCGCAATGGTCAAGGATGGCTTCGTTTAAACCGAAAAAACTAATGGATTTCAGAGAATCTCTAAATGCATCTTCAAAATTCTTATTTAAAATCTCTGAAATAAAGAAATTCCATTGTTTAAGAGGATATAGCTTTTTTCGTACCAATTTCTCTTTGTAATTAAACAATTCAAATATAGCTTTCAATTTATCTTGTATTAGTTCTAAAAATTTATTGTCATCTTTCTTTGCTTCTACTGATATCGTGTGTAAATTCATCAAAATCTTGTCTAATATAATTTTATCCTCTTCAGGATTTGGGATTTGAATTATAGTTGAATTCAACAATTTACCATTATTTTTATTGCAAAGAAAGAGATTCCCTTCATAATCTGCTATAAGACTTCTTAACATATCATATCCTGAATCTATTGAAGAATTTTTCGGCAAATTTAACAGTAATAAGGGGCTCATACGATCTTTACACTGGAGTTTCAACGAATTAAAGAATTTTTCATCAATTTGAGACAGAATAGAAAAATTTTCTGGTATTTTTCCATTATTATTAAACCCTAATGATAAGTGGGATTTACCATCATTAAAAGAAGTATTGAACCTAAATAATTGAGAGGTTAATGTATTAAAGTTGAATAATTGCATATTCGGTAAATCAAACAAAGAAAGAAAATGAGTGTTGAAATCTCCTAAAAGTAAATCTTCAGAATAAAAATAGCTTAATTGGTATAAAAGATCTATTAAATGAACAATTAAGTCATTTAATTCAGTCCTACTTTTAATTTTCTGGTGTTTAAGTGAATTTTTTTTAAGAAGATAATCAGTTAATGTTTTAGTACTGAAATACAAACTTAATGGCCTTAAACTCCAATAATTTAGATGTAATAGAGCAATTTCTCCTGTTAAGTATAAATCAGCTAGATTTTTTGGTAGTAGATTCAAAAGTAAAAATTGCTCAGAAACATCAGATCCTAGTCTTTTTATAAAATTTTCAGGTGTGAACTGCCGTTCTTTAGAATCAAATAATTGAAACACTTCATAGGGGGGCGTTCCTAATCGAGTTAATCTGTGTCTAACCTCTTCTAAACCATTTTCAAGTAAAACAGCATTAATATATTCACGCATTAGTGGTGCTGTCATATATTCTATGTTTGTTTTAGAAAGCCGTTCCTCTACTTCATGGGCAATTTGTCTGGCTAAATAACGATCTAAATCTCCCTCATTAACAAGGTATTCCTCAATTTTGCTTATATCAAATAACTCTTTAGAATATTTTGAGGTTCGAATCATTTGGGTATTTTTTTGCTTTTTAAGAATTTGTTCAATAGATAAAATCTTATCGATTATTTGGTCCCCTAAAAATGAAATAGAATATCCTTCATCAGTGGATTGGATTAATTCACTCTTTTTCAATGTGTTTAAATGAAAAGATAAATTAACAGTAGAAAGATTATGTCCTAAAACTTCTTTCTGAAGCTTTGAAAATGATAATGGAGCTTGAGTATTTTTTAATTTCTTTAATATGTCAATTCTAATCTTTTGACCTAATGTCTTTAGTTGCTTTTCTAGAATTGTTTGTTTTTTGTCGGCATCCACTTTTCTTATTGTCTCAACACTCTTCTTTAAATCTGCTTAACTAAATAATAAGTTTAACAGTTATATAAAAATTTAGGAATTTTCTAAATAATCAATGAATTTAGATAATATATAGGTGATATGACTCTTTACTTTAAGGGAGTTAATCTTATTTATAGTTAAATTAATTTTATTTAAAAGAAATCTAACCTCTAAAGCTCATCATTTCACTATATTGAAGTTATAAAAATTGGACTCCATCATTATTATATTTCAATATGTCAATAAAAATTCATATTATAAATTTTTAAAAATCTTAAAAAAAAATGTGAAAAATTAATATGTCAAAGAGAAAACAACTTACTGAATTAGTTTTAGCGGAAACAGAAAAAGAGATTTTAGCGGAAAGTGGTAAGAATTTTTTCCAAATAGATTTCTTAAAGGCAGCAATGATATTTTTAGTGATCTTTGATCATATGGTAGCATGGGGGGTAAAAAGTGAGATTGGTGTTGCTTTATGGGAAAGAATCTCAATTCCAGTATTTTTAGTGATAATGGGATTTAATATGGGAATTTCTTTTCAAAGAAAAGGTGTTTCGACGTTAAAAGAATTATATTCTTGGAGTTATTTTAAGAGTAAGATTTTACGGTATATTGTACCATTTCTAGTTTTATATGGTTTTTCTACGTTAATAGGCTTAATTTTATATCAATTTAATATTACAGCGATGTACCATGGACAATATTATCCGGAACACGGATTTATACAATTATTTACTGGGATTTTACCATTTTGGGGTCCTGGGAATTGGTTTATACCCGTAATTTTCGGCTCCATCTTAATATTTCCTTTAATATATTGGGCTTTTAAAAAGAAACCAGTCTTAACATTAATTCTTTGTTTCGCTGTTGAAATCGCATTGCAATTAACGGTATTTTTCTTTATTGGCCAAATTACATCTTGGGAAGAATCGTATATCCTTAGTTTGTTTATGACAAGCTTTCCATTCTATCTTTCTGCTATTGGATTAGGTTTGTGGTTTTCATTTAATCGTAAGCCTTTTTCAAGACGAAATTTGTTTATCTGGATTTTATTTCCAATTAGTCTAACATATATGATTTTTTTCCAATTCTTTGGTCTTCGATTCCGGATCGGGAATGTTCCACTTCTCCGAGGAGATTACCATTTCTTGATATTTCCATATTCAGCAGTTATATTTCTATTAGTAATGATGATATTACCACAGAAATCAGACAACAAATTTTCACGAGCAATTTCATTAATCGGAAAGTCGACTTATCATATTTTGCTTACTCAGATGTTAGGATACGGAATGATCTCCGCAATACGGGGAACTCATTATATTATAGATGTAGGATTCACGATTTTGGATGCATTAAACTTAATATATGCATGGATTATATTCATATCTTTCGGTGTTTTATGGTATAAAATAGATCAAAAAAAGAACTTAACTAGACGTTTGTTATACTACGTTAATTTCTTCCTAGTTTTTTCCATAATCGTATTTTACATATTTTCAGTTTTGGTACCACCTGAATTTGATTGGGTACCTCTTCCTATGATTTTTATCCTTATTTATGCGGGTGTAGCTCTAATTATTAATTTTGCTATTAAAAAACCAATTAAAACAACGACTCTGGCTATTTGGACCTCATTTCTAGTATATAATTTTTTCATTACGTTTCTCTACTTGGCGATATTGCAACCTACTGAGTATTTGGTACAAAATATTTCTATTGGTACTTTCCTTATCTTCGCAATTATAGGAACAGTATTAGATTATACTATTAGGAAATAAATCATTAACATTTCTTCTACTTTTTTTTATTTTTTATGATGACCGAATAATATTAATTTTTAGAAATGAAAAATTGGACTCCAATTTAATTTAATATTAAATGGATAAGATTATTTTTTAAGTTTAGATTTTTTTTAAATATAAGAAAAGAGGTTATTTTATGTCTTGGAATGAAATTAAAAAAAAATTCAGTGTAGGAACTCTTGGATTATGGATTATTTTTGGGCTTACTACTATTGTAATGATAGCTCTTGTTTTGGGAGAGGTTTTTGATTCTGAAGATATATGGATCCCGATAATTCCTATTGGAGTTTTACTGATAATAGCTATTGCTGCTACAATTGTAGATTTTAGTTCTGAAAGGAAGAGAAAAATAGGCATTGTTGGAATATGGGCTGTATTTGGGATGACCCTCGTCGTATTTACTGCTCTAATCATTGGAGATGTCTTTGACTCTGATGAATATTGGATTCCTATTATTCCTGTCGGTAGTTTATTTATTCTAACAATTATCACCACAATTTTTGAATATACTACTGGAGAAATAAAGTTTTGTCCTAAATGCGGAAAATTATTTGAGAAAAAATGGGATTTTTGCCAGGAGTGTGGCACAAGAATTCTTATGAAATGTCCTTCCTGTGGTGTAAAAGTCAAAGGAAATCCTAAATTTTGTGTGAAATGTGGAACAAATTTAAGCGAAATTGAAGTCATTCAGACTTCTTCACCTCCAATTAAATTTAAAGCAGAAGGATATACAAAATTATGTAATCAATGTGGAGCACCAGCTAAACCTGAAGCAAAATATTGTGTATTTTGTGGTGTTTCCCAATAACAACTTTTTTTTTTTTTAAACTACTTGTAAACAAACAGAAAGTTCCTCTAAGTTAATAGAATTTTACTTATTGAAATAGAATCTCAATTATATCTATATTATATTTACAAGTAAAAATTGGACTCCTTCTTAATTATATTACTAATCGCGTTTATAACATAATATTAATTTCACTTAAAATCTTTAAATAAAAAAGTTAGGTTTAAATGACAGATAAAAAACAATCTACTGAAATAGAATTAGTTTTAGAAGAAAAAGAGATTTCAGAGGAAAGTAAAGGCCATTTTTTCCAAGTAGATTTCTTAAAAGCAGTTATGATCTTTCTAGTAATTTTTGATCATATGGTAGCGTGGGGAGTAAAAAGTGAGATGGGTGTCACACTTTGGGAGAGAATCTCTATCCCTGTATTTTTAGTGATAATGGGATTTAATATGGGCCTCTCATTTCAAAGAAAAGGAGATTTATCGTTAAAACAATTGTATTCTTGGAGCTATTTTAAAAGCAAAATTTTACGGTATATTGTCCCATTTCTCGTATTATATGCTGTATCAACTTTTATAGGATTATTTATGTATGGTTTTGATCTTTCAGCTATGTACCATGGACAATATTATCCAAATCACGGCATTATAAACTTATTTGTAGGAATATTACCGTTTTGGGGTCCAGGTAATTGGTTTCTTCCAGTAATTTTCTGGTCTATTTTAATTATGCCTTTGCTTTATAAAGCTTTCACGAAAAACCCAATTGTGGCTTTGATCTCATGTTTTGTTGTAGAAATCATAATGCATTTGATAATATTTTTCCTTATTGGAGAAATTACATCTTGGGAAGAAGTTCATTACCTAAGTCTTATAACGAACAGTGTTTTCTTTCTTCTCCCAGGTATTGGTTTAGGGATGTGGTTTTCCTTTGGATATAAACTTACAGAAAAGCGGAATTTATTTATGTGGATATTATTTCCAATCAGTTTAGCATTTTGTATTGCACATCAATTTTTCGCCTTTAGATTTAGAGTTGGTGGTCTCCCACTTTTGAGAGGTGATTATCATTTCTTAATTGTACCATATTCAGCATTTTTGGTTTTACTGGCAATAAATTTCCTACCTCAAAAATCAGAAGGGCGAATCTCACGAGCGATTTCTATGATTGGAAAATCAACATACCATATTTTACTCATTCAAATTTTAGGATATGGAATGATAACTGCTTTTTGGGGCACTCATTATGTTATAGATGTCGGCTTTGGACCCGATAAAATTCTCGATATGATTTTTGCGTGGCTGCTATTCATCTCTTTCGGAATAGTATGGTATAAAATAGACAAAAATAAAAACTTATTAAGACGGGTGTTATTTTCCATTAACTTGTTCATTATCTTTACATCACTCTTGTTTTTTACTTTTTGGGGTCAACTATTTTGGGTACCAATACCTCTTTTGATAATTCTTATTTACGCAGTAGCAGCTCTGATTACCAATTTTATTATCAAAAAACCACTTAAAACAAGGAGTCTAAGTTTATGGACTGGCTTTCTGTTGATGACTTTTATTATGATGGTTCTTCAGATGAGTGTTCTCCAACCGAATGAGGCGTGGATGACTTTCATTCCGATTGGAATAGTACTTACTCTTGCGGTTGTAGGCACTTTTTTGGATTATATGAATAGTAAATGAATTAATAATACTTTTTTTCTTTTTTTATATTTAGTTTAAGGATTTACCGAGAGTTTTATATAGTTACTTGCTCTCACCAAAATTTCTTTATATTTTTTATATTTTATAATTTTATGATATTAATTGGTTAATTAATCAACCTTTTTCTTGGTCTCATTAATTTTAATTTCTTCTACAATTTTTTTAAAATTTTCTTTATAAAATTCTTTTGGAGTCATTTTTTCTAGATTTTCATTTTTAACAAACCAATTATGTTTTTTAAGTACTTTTATACCTTAAAACCTCCTTAATTAAGTGATTAAAAGTAAAAGTGAATTATTAAGAAATAGAACTGTCATACACATCCCTATACTCTATAGTTAATTTGATGTTATATAAAAGAAAATGGTAAATTTTTGAAGTATTAACTCATTCAAAAAGATTTAATATAAATTCTGGAAATGAACTTTCAAAATAAAAGAATCTAGCTTTTGTATTTAAAGAATGAAAGATTTATTTTTTTATAAAAAGTGATTTGATAAAGAAAATAGATTTTATCATCTAGCAGAGACAGCTATTCTTTCAATTTCATCCTTTCTCTTAACAGCTCTTGATTCTTGACTATTTTTTGCTGCTAAGATTAATTCTTGAGCTATATTTTCCTCGAACTGTCTTTCATTAGAATGAGATCTAGCGCTTATTGCTTGAGAGAGATATTTAATAGCAAGATCAACTCGCCGTTGCGGTGCGATATCTACTGCTGAAGCGTAACTAATCCCTCCCATAGCTATCTTCGTCGTTTCTTCTCTAGGTGCGGTACTGATTATTGCATCTATAAAGATTTGTATAGGATTTTGGTCAGTTAATAATTCGATTAAAATAAAAGCACTCTTAATACTTTTAATAAGTTTGCTCTTTTTACCTGAATTATAAGAACTCTTATGACCTCTAATTTTACCTCCAATAAATCCGGGAGATAGTAATCTATTTACGAATCTTTCAATTACTGAGACTTTTGAAGATTTCCAAAATCTCTTATGCTCATGTCTACCAGCAGAATGAGGAACGATAATAGGTTTTAAATTGATATAATTTTCAAGCGTTCTATCCATAATTTCAATATTTGTAAATGGCCACTTATTGAAAAGTTTTATATCTTTCTTTGTTTTACTCATAAATAATAACCTCTACCGTATTGGTTTCTCTTTCTTTCCAGCTAAGAGGGCTTTAAGGCTAACACCGTTAACTTTGACCACTTTATATCGTACACCTGGAAGATCACCAATACTCCTACCTTTTGCTCCGCCAATTCCTTCAACAATTACTCGATCATGTTCTTCTATGAAGTTAAGCGCACCATCTCCAGGTAAGAATGCTGTAACGTTTTTTCCGTTTTTCTTTAATTGAATACGTACACACTTGCGAATTGCTGAATTAGGTTGTTTACTCTCTCGACCAACTTTTTGCAGTACAATTCCTAATGCTTGGCAAGCTCCTTCGAGTGGATCAACCTTCTTCTTTAATTGGAGTTTTCTTCTTTTATATTTTGTTTTAGACCATCGAAACTTCTTTCGATTTGCTTTGAGTTTTCTTGCTGAGTATAATCCTTTTGGCAACTTTTTACACCAAAATTTAAATAATTATAATGTGAAAAAATACATCCTTAAACTTAAAATTTATGTATATGAATGAATTATCGTACATTTTTTAGTACTAGATCTCATAAAAGAATAAAAACTTCAATTTAATTTATTGAAGTGGTGCTAAAAGACTAAATTTAAGATTTCTACTATTATACTACTATTATCAAAAATTCTAAAAAATTGATTTTTTTCTGATTTTACTACTATTATTCTACTTCTATCCAAAACTCTACTACAAAGATTTAAATATGTCAATTGTTTATAGTAGTAATAGTGATTAATATGACAAGAAAGTCTAATAAAAAAAAATATGAACGAATACTTGAACGCCTTGCGAAAGGTGAAAAACAATCTTCGATTATAATAGCTGAAAAATGTTCTTATGGTACAATTTCAGCAGCAAAACAGTGGGATAAGAATGGAAGACCTGCTACGATTACCACTACAAGAAACAGATCAACAAATAGAACTAGAATTGTGCTTTCAGTGCCAAACTTTTGGCTTGAGTACTTAAATGAAGATATAATGTCAGGAATTTGGAATGATTATTCTGATGCAATTATTGATGTTATCAGGTTTTTTTACCGAACTCGAATGGAATTTCACACTCATACTCAGATAGAAACCCCTAAAGGTGGTAGAGGGCCTATGGGTCTAAGAAAGGAAATCATGAAAGAGCTTAAGGAAACTATTACACCTGAGCAAGTCCGAGATTCGGAAAATAAAAATTTAATAAATATAAGTAAATTAAAAGAATATAAAGAAATCAAAGAAGAGCAGAGGCAAGAATTTTCTAAACAAAGAGAGCTAGTATATTCACAATTTAAAGATCTGGAAACAGAGAAATATGTCTTTAAAAATTATCACGGAGAACCATTGATAAAAGAAGAATTTGAGGTATTAATGGAATTTGAGCAACAAGTTGGGAGAATTCCTAAATGGGAAGGCAATTTTACTCAAGGAGATTATATGCCTACGCCAATTGATACAAAGACATATAAATTCAGTTATATCCTTTTAGGTAATCATGTAATTATACTCAATTTATACGGTAAAGGATTAAATCTTTTACCAGAATCGATTGATCAATTAAAATATTTGCAAACTCTTGATTTAAGAAACAATAATCTAACCGAACTTCCCGAATCTATTGGAAATTTAGAATTTCTTGAAGAGCTTATTCTCCATGATAATGCACTCAAATCCGTTCCTAATTCAATAGGGAACCTTAAAAATCTTAGATTACTCCATTTGGACAATAACAATCTTACAACATTGCCTGAAACAATTTGTAACCTTAAAACATGGTATCCTATTGGATTATCTAATAATAAAATAGGTTCACTCAGTGAGAAAATTCTAAAAATGTGCATGCCGCAAGCAAAGGTTACAAAATATGCGAGGGCGCATGGGATAAGAAAAAAGATTCGGTGTGAGTTAGATTTGGTAGGAAATCCTATAATGGAAGCAAAAAAATAGGAAGAATTATCCATGTAAAATTAGGATACAATAATAAAATCTCACTAATCACTTTATAGTTTTAATTTTGAAATTTTAATCACTCTAAAAGGTAAATTTTGTGATTAAAATAATTGTAATTAATAAATATAAGTTTTAAGCAATAATAATCAGATATTTTTCGTATTAATAATTACATTATCAACTTCAAAATACCTTAGAACCAATTCTTTAATTTTTCTTATCATTGAACCCTCTTTTCCAATGGCTTTTCCACGATCTTGAGGTCGTACAGTTATGATAACGGTTTTCCTTTGATTTCTACTTTCTTTAACTTCAATATTTTGAACCTGAATGGAGTTTTTAGTAGTTTGTAAGATATTTTGGATGAACTGGTCAAGATCCTCAGAAAAAGCTATAACATCTATCTTTTTTTGGAGTTTCGATTTTAAATCTTTAACATGTTCACCAGCTTTTCCAATGGCTTTTCCTACATCCTCTTCTTTTACTAAAAAAATTATTATTTCGGATCCATTATCAGGAGATTTAAAAATCAAGCAATCTTTAATTATTGCGCCAGAAATGTTATTAAATAATGAAATAAGTTCCATTGTTTCCCGATCAATCTTAATGTTCTTTTTTAACATGTAAATATCAAGTTAAGTGTAATTAGAATCATTTAGTTTTTAAAGATAATAAAGCGGAATCTCCAAAATCAATTACTCCCATGAGAGAGATCATATATGGCTTAGCACAAGCTAATCCTAAATCCCAACTTGAACCTTTATATTTATAGATAAAGATTTTATCATTTAAGAGAGAATTAAAATGATTTAATCGATTAAGTAATTCTGCCGGACAATTTCTACTCACGATAAGCATCTTGAAAGGATTGTTTCTAAATAATTTCTTTATAACTTGGTTTTTTCCATATAAAATCTTACCGGTTTTATAAGCGACTTTGATATTAGTATTGACATCAAATTCTTTAGTTTTTTTCCTACTTAGATCAAGTTTGGTATCAGTAGTTTTGTTCTCTCTCTTTGCCATGGTAATTTCAATCAGTATCTATATAATAAGTAATAAGTATAATACTTTTTTAACTTTTTTTAAAGCACTTTTATGATTTTTATTCGACATTAAAAGTTTTCGATTAGCCGCTAGTTTTTTTCTTTTTTTTTAATATGGCCAGATTAGCATCCAGATCAAACATTACGTTTACACGTCCTGATCCGATTGGTGAGATTTGTCCTACAATAACATTCTCAGGAATCCCCAAAAGTCGCTCTTCTTCTCCATAAAGCCCAGCATCAAGCAGTTGATTAACTGTAACTTCAAATGCAGCTCGAGCGAATACACTTGATTTTGAACCAGAAATTCCGTGTCTTCCAATAGATTGTATTGAACCGGAGTAACACATTAAATCGGATAAAATTAAAAGATGCCTTAAATCTACATCTAAACCTTGTTGTTCAAGGACTTTTTGAGCTTCCAGAATTATCATTTTACGTGCTGCTTCAACACCATATAACTTTTCAATTTCATGAATATGATTTGAACCAGTTCTTGTCACGTCTACTCCTTCAATCTGTATTACACCTTGCATGTTAGTACCTTCAGTTTTAATTATCCACTCTTTTCCATCATCTGAAGGAGTTAATAATCCTCTCTTTACACCTCTAATCCCTTTTACAACTTTTTTAAGGATCTTTTCTCTTAATTTTTGTAAACTCTGTAGATCTTCTATTCCAGGATCGATAATTATAGAATTACCCTCACGCTTTATTGTTCCTTTTTTCTTATAGCGTTTTAAAATATCTGGAATTTCATTAATTTCAATCCCTTTTTTCTCACAAATTTCTGGGATTAAATTAATTACAATATTCCAATTTACAAAATCAAGGTCAACATCATGAGTTATTTGTTCTATACGTATTTGTTCAATGCGATTATGAACTTCAATTGCTTTATCTTCACTTTCATTGTATGGTTTTTCTAGATAAATCGTCATTTGAGGTGTACTGGGAAAACGACGTGCATCCACAATCTCGATAAGGCGGGGTAATCCTTGAGTTACAGAGAATTCTTCCACCCCTGCGTAGTGAAAAGTTCTCAGTGTCATCTGGGTTCCAGGTTCACCAATTGATTGGGCAGCAACAGTCCCCACCGGTTCTGAAGTTTCTACAAGAGCATTACTAAAATTAATAAAGATCTTATTCAATAAATATTCGAGTTGTTCTTCCTCTAAATCCTCATCAATTACTTTTTCCCTAATCTTATTGATTAAATCTCCAGGAATTCCGTCCTCTTGTAAAATATTTAATTCTTTATCCAATAATTCTGGAGTTACTTTTACCATTATTAGATTCCCTTCTTTTTAAAATATTTATTTTATCCTAATTTTTTTTCTTTCCAGTCTAAATAAGCCTTGGTTTCTTTACTTCGCCAAATGGCATTTTTACCAGTTTCTTTCTCAAATTGTTTCATTAAGGTTTCTTCATCAGATTCATCTTTTTTTGGTTTAGTTTTTGGTTTAGTACGTTTAACGGGCTTATCTTCAGAAATAATTTCTTTTTTTGGTACTGATTTTTTAGATTTGGATACTTTTTTTATTTCTTTTCGTACTTCGTTAACATCCAAAGCTTTAGCTTTTAATAATAAAACGTCTAAATTAACAGCAGCACCATGATCGGTATGCATAGGATCTATTCCATCATCTCCCCAACGGAATTGGATAACATTTTTATCTGAATTTCTAACAGTACCATCATTTTCAACAACCATATCTTGTAATGCATTTACTAACCTTCGTTGCATATATCCTGATGTGGAAGTTCTTACAGCAGTATCAACTAACCCTTCTCTTCCTCCCATTGCATGAAAGAAAAATTCTACTGGTTTTAATCCATTTCTATAAGAGGAGGAAACAAAACCTCTAGATTTAGGTGAGAGATCATTGACTTTAAAGTGAGGTAATGTTCGCATACTATATCCTCGATTAATTCTTTCACCCCTTATTGCTTGTTGTCCAACTACGGCAGACATTTGCCCTAGATTTAATATATTACCTCTAGCTCCAGACTTAGTCATAATAACAGAATGAGCTTCATCCCCAATAAATTCTGCTGCGGTCTCTTCTGCTTGTTTCCTGGCTTCGGCTAATACTTGCCTGATTCTTAATTCTAAAGTTTCTCTCATTGAACGTCCAGGGGCTCTTCTTAGAATAGTTGTATCATTAGTATGGAATGCATCAATCAATTTCTCAGATTCTGCAGTTGCATCATCTAAAATCTTTTGGATTTCTTTATATGCATGTCCATGCACATAAACCTCATCTAATCCCATTGTTATTCCATTCTGTCTTATAACATACAAGAGCATCTTAGTTGCACTGTCTAAAAATTGTCTTCCTAGAGCATTCCCATGATCTTTAATAATACGTTGTAATATACTATTTGATTGCATCGCACCAAAAGAATTTTCATCAATAGTTCCAGTTATTAAATGCCCATTTTTAATTACAACATATGCATCATAGAGGCAATCTTCTTCCTCACAGATTTCACATTTCTTACAAAACTTTGATTTCACTTTGAGATTAAGATCATCTGGGAATAAGGTACTGAAAATTTGTTTTCCAGAATACAGTGGTTCTGGGTCAGTCTTTACAGGTATGATTTGATCCAAGCTAAAAAGAGGATTATTTTGATATACATCACCAAGATATAATAATTTCAAAGTGTCTTTTTTATTATATAATGAGTCCTTACTTGTAAATTGAAATACACTTGAAATAAAATCTTGAATCCCACCTAAGATTGGTCCACCAAATCGAGGAGATAATATATGCTCTTGAACTTTAAGAAGTAGTTCCGCTTCTGTACGAGCTTCTTCACTTTGAGGCACATGTAAATTCATTTCATCACCATCAAAATCAGCATTATAAGGTGGACATACAGTCAAGTTTAATCTGAAAGTTCTTCCTTTCATTATCCTTACTTCATGAGCCATTATTGACATGCGATGAAGAGAAGGTTGACGATTAAATAGCACTAAGTCTCCATTATTTAGATGACGTTCAATCGTAAAACCTGGTGCGAGCATATCTGCTATAATCTTCCTGTTTTTCACATATCGAAGATCTATTCTTCTACGATCGTTACGAATAATATAGTTAGCACCAGGATGATTAAAAGGTCCATTTAAGACCATTTGTTTCATTTCCTCAATATTCCAATCATTTACATTAGTGGGGATCGTTAAAATTTGTGCAATTTCTATTGGTACTCCAACTTCATTAATACTTATATAGGGGTTTGGTGAAATAACACTACGAGCAGAAAAATCAACTCTTTTACCACTAAGGTTGCTCCTAAACCTACCTTCTTTACCTTTTAATCTTTGCGTTAAAGTTCTAAGGGCTCTACCGGAACGATGTCTAGCTGGAGGGATACCAGATACTTGATTGTCAAAATAAGTAGTAATATGATATTGTAATAATTCCCAAAGATCTTCAACTATTAAATGTGGGGCTCCCGCATCAATATTTTCTCTCAATCTTTGGTTAATTCGAATAACATCAACCAATTTATGCGTCAAATCATCTTCAGAACGAATACCACTATCTAAAGTAATTGATGGTCTCGCACATACGGGAGGGATTGGTAAGACAGTAAATACAACCCATTCAAGTCGTGCATTTTCAGGTGAAATACCAAGGATCCTAAGATCAACATCACCGACTTTCTTTAGGCGTTCTAAAATCTCAATGGGTGTTATTCTCCGTGAACCTTTTCCTTCTTCTTCTTCATAAAAAGTAGTTGGTTTCTCAATAATTATTTTTTTCTTCTTTGCTCCACAATAAGGGCATAATTTTGCTTTTCTTGCCCTTTTAAAAACAATTTTAGCCGCATCCTCATCACCCTCAAAAAATATTTTCCTATGTTGTGATTGTTCTTGTCTGAATTTTTCTTTTTCCTCTTCAGTAAGCATTAATTTGCTACATTCGGGGCAAATGCTTCTTAATACTTTAAGCACTTTCTTGGCATATCCTACGTGAATGACGGGTCTAGCTAATTCTATGTGTCCAAAATGACCCATACAATTACTCACAAGATTTCCACATGTTTGACAACGTTGGCCAGGTTCGATTGTACCTAGTCTTTGGTCCATAAGTCCACTCGGGATCGGAAGACCATCCTCGTCGTACGTATCAGCAGTTATTATACGCGCAGCAGACATTTTACGGATTTCGTTTGGACTTAGTAAGCCAAATTTAATCTTTTCAATCATTTTCATTTTTGAAAATGTATAACTCATAAATTTAAAACCTCAATAATTTTACTTTCTTTTTTATATTTTGAAGAAGAAGTACAACTCATGGGAGAAAACATCCTCTATAACAATTATTAGATGTTAATTTTAAAAAAAAATAAGAATACAAGTCTTCCACTGTACATAAATAAAGATAGCAAATATTAAAAATTTTACTGTTTTGGGCACTATTAATATTACTCTGATTATATTTCATAAATTTAAATGTTTATTAAAATCAAGTTTTAGATTATCAATATTTTAAATATTTTCAAAGTAAAGTATTCATTTGAGAGAAAATTGAACTTAATCATAATAGTGAAGATTTCTTAGTTAAATAAATACTAAAGACTCATAAAGTAATATTTGACAGATTTTGATAAGTTTCATATTTCAAATTATTAAGCCTTAAAAAAGAATTTAATTTATCAATTAATTTAATTACATAATAATGAAGATAATTGATGTTTTTAGAAGTAGAATAATCTTATTTTTTATTCAAATACTACTTTTAAGCCTTTTTATTTATAGTATAGGTTATTATCTTGAAATAGACCTTGATTTGGGTATTTTAATGGAGCGAGAAATAATTATAAAATTTTTAGCAAACTATACTTTGTTTAATGATTTATCTGGTTTCTTTTTTCTATATATTAGTTGGATTTTGGTATCATTACTTCCAATTTTCATTTATAATAATTTTAAAAAAGCATATTCAATGAACTTAATGACATTTTTCTTCCCAAATTTTTTCCTTTATGTATTTTTACGGAGATACTCTCGAGAATATTTTAATTCTTATTTTCAATTTCATTTTTTACATACACTCCTACTCGGAATTGTAATCGTGGGTTTATCAATTGTATTTTCTCTAATTTTAAAAAAATTCCTAAAATTTAAGAGTGAAACTCAATTAGAAGATTTATCTTTTATCGCTAACAAAAATAGAATTGAATGTCCGAAATGTGGAGCGGAATTTAATTCTACACCTAAATTCTGTTATAATTGTAATGCTGATTTAACAGTAATAATTAAGGAAAAAAATGGAAAAGAAGAATAAATTGAGCTCATTAGAATTATTATTTAAACCTAAAAATGTAGTTATTTTTAACTTTAATCAAAAAATATCTTTTTTTGTTAATGGTTTTAAGAGACAAGGTTTTGATTTAAACAGATTATATTTAATTTCAACGAATGAAGAAGAATATTCGGATATAAAATGTTATAAAACGTTTGATGATATTCAAGAAGACACAATTGATCTGTTAATTTTATCTGTGAGAAGAGAATTGCTTATTAAATCATTAGGAGATATTCTATCGAAAAAGAAAGTGAAATTCGTTCATATATTTACCGCAGGAACAGGAGAATTTGACGAGTTAGGCATGGAAATTGAATATCAGTTGAAGGAATTATTGGATAATTATAAAGATACAAGAGCTATTGGTCCAAATTGTATGGGGTTATACAGTCCCCGAGGGAAAACAGCTTATTATTCCTCATTTCCAATAGAAGAAGGGAATATTGGGCTTATTTTCCAATCAGGGGACCTACATTCTAAGATGATTAAATTTGGGTCAAAAAGATATGGTCTTAGATTTTCAATAGGAATTAGTATTGGTAATTGTGTAGATATTCAAATTTCAGAAATTTTGGAATTTTTTAATCATGATGATGCTACTGATGTCATTTGTGTTTATTTTGAGGGAATTTCACCTCTTTATAAAAATGAGGGTAAAATCTTATTCAATGTTTTAAAAAAGATGAAAAAGCCTGTATTATTTATGAGAGGTGGAAGGACAAAAAGAGGACAAACCGCAATATTAACACATACTGGAGCTTTAGCAACAAAAAGTGATATCTGGAGTGCAATATTTAAACAAACACCTGTAATCGAAATTCCTCCATCACTTGATGATTTAGTCGATCAAGTTTATCTCTTTTCTCATTATATTCCTCGAGTTAAAGATGATAATAATGATACTATTTATCCTGTAAATAAGCGAGCATTGGTTATACTCTGGTCTGGTGGTTTTGGAATTTTAGCTACTGATACTTTAACAGAATTAGGATTAGAATTACCTCATTTTGAAGGCGAAACTTTAGAGAGCCTCAAAAAAATATATCCTTTAAAAATTGGTAGTTTATCAAATCCACTTGATTTACCATGGATAATAGATCGCAAAGAGTTTGTAGAATTGGGTAAAGCTGCCATTGGTGAAAATATTGATTTAGTAATAATTGAAACAGATGCATGGAGGGATATGGAAGATGCACATTTCAAAAGTTATTATAGTAATCTTTTAGCATTGAGAGCCTACGTGGAATCACTAAATAAGAGTTTTATCATCATATTACACCAATATCCTAGTGAGTCTCAAGCAAAATTTACCGATATGTTAATGAAAGATGGATTCATTGTTTATCCCACAATTGAAGGAGCCGCTAAATCTTTCTTGAAATTATATGAATATGGTAAGAGATCAGTAAGGCTAAATAAAGAAGTAAACTAGTTCTTATCATTTTTAATTTTCATATTTAAGCAAAATATAATACAAAACAATTTATGTATTCTTTAATTCAAATATTCAATGTTAGGAGAACTTATCGCAATTTCAGCAGTGCTTACATTTGTTGGATCTAATGCGATTTTTCGCAAAACAGAACATGAGGTTAGTCCAACTTTTATTAATTTCTTTCGAACAGGTATAGGTACATTAACCTTCATTCTTATCATTTTATTTCTAAACCAATTTAATCTTTTATTTGTGATACCATGGGAATTATGGTTATTATTAATTTTAAGTTTCATTTTTGGCCAAGTAATTGGTGATACTGCTTATTTTACTGCTCAAAAGGAATTAGGAACTACAATAGCTCTCGCGATTTCGATGACTTTCCCTCTTTTTACTTTTATTTTATCTCTGATCTTTCTTAATCATCGCTTTACACCTAATTTACTTTTAGCTCTAATTTTGATTGGAATTGGAATTACTGTTATTGGAAAATCAAAAATAAACTCTGATAATTCAAGGATAGAAAAGGAATCTCGCTCACAACTACCAATAAAAATCAGATTTCAAGAAATTTTCAAAAAAGATTTTATGAAAGCATTAGGATTTTGTTTTATTGCAGCCATAGGGTGGGCTATCGGAGCTGTTTTAATTGAATTTACGATTGGTCAAATAGATCAAATTATTCATGCTGAAGAACTGAGTTCTATTATAGGAAATGTGATTAGGTTTCCATTTGCATTATTTATTTTAGGCTCAATGGTGTTGAGAGAAAATCATTTAAAGAATAAAAATGATAATTCGAAAAAGCAAAAGATTTCTCTTCGCTCATGGAGTTTTTTATTAGTTGCTTCTATAATAGGAACTTCATTAGGTGCATATCTTTATACTGAATCTGTACATATAGCAGGAGCAAATGTTGTATCCTTAATAGCAAGTGCAGCCCCTTTATTTGCACTTCCGCTAACTTATTTTATAAACAAGGAAAAAATAACAAAATGGGGTTTTTTTGGGGTAATTTTAACTATTTTGGGAGTTATTATTATTTTATTCTAAGTAAAAAGCTAACTTTATTCATAATATTGTTCAAATAATTTTAATTCATCTGAAATACTTTTTAATTTAGCCATCTCCTCTTCACTTGGGGCTTTTTCCTCATAAATGTCATATTCCTTCAATTTAAGACTTTTTCTAACTTGCTTTTCTAATTTATTTATTTTTGTCTTAGTCGCAAAATACTTTATCATCTTGAACTTCAATTTAGTAATAGATTTCTCCCATTCTTTTACAAATTCACCATTTTGAATTTCCTTTAATATTTCAGCCATTTTAGGCTTAAGGGGAAGCTTCCGAAATCTTATACCTCTACTCATCGCCCCATATTGACTTGTTTGGGAGTGAAACTCGACTTGCTTAACTAAACCAATATCCGCAAATTTTTTGTACGTATACGACATTTCATTACTCATATACATTTCAATCAAAACCGCTTCGGGAGGGTATCCTGCATCAATTAGTGTGTAAATACTTGATAATAAAACTCTTCCAAATGCTGGACCAAATGCTTGTTCATTAAATAAATCTAATTCGGCTTCTTGCTTAAATGTTAACACTATCGCACCTTTTTTTAAAGTACCAATCCCTTTAGCTAGAGCAAGTAATATCTTTTTGGCTTGTCCAGAAAAGTCTTGTTCAATCGCAATAAAACTAAAAAATCCTTCATTTTTAAGAAAATTCTCTCTCACTCCAACACCTATCATTCTGGGAGCAATTAGTAATACATCTACATTTTTTGGTGGTTTCAAAAGCTTAAAACCAATATTATACCCGCTCGCAAATACAATTACTGATTCTGATTTAAGGTTTGGCTTAATTTTTTCCTCGAAAACCTCATTCATAACCTCATCTGGAAGTAATATAAATATTATATCAGATTTCTGAGTTGCTTCTGTTACCGAGAATACTGAAAATTTATCATTTATGGCGATACTCCTATAATTGTCTTCAATATTACCTATAATTACATTTAAGCCGGAATCTCTTAAATTAAGGGCTTGGGCTCTTCCCTGATTTCCATAACCGATTATACCAATTGTTTTATCATTTAAAATTGAAAGATCTCCATCTAATTCATGAAAAATTTCTACCATGCTTAAGATCTCCTAATACTACTATATATGATATAAAAAAGAGATCTCTTAAAAATTAGTTGACAAACTTCTTTATGGCAATCGATCGTAATCTAATTTATTTTTGTTTAAAATTCTAATAACTAGTTCCTTAAAGATTAATTGGATATTATAATCCTCCTTTGATGAAGTCTTACAAAAATCATTTTCTTCATGTCTTTCCATGAACCTATTAATTACTAAATCATCTACTTTAGATTTCTCATCTACAGTTTTAACAAGATCATTTTTAGCTCCAATACACATTCTTACAGTATTTGCTTGATTATAATCTTCTAATTTCTCATACCACCAGTCTAATCTTAGCAGGGTTTGAAGATCTATCAAATTAAACACCATGAAAATGCCATTAGCTCCATTAATATAATACGGAAATAATTTTTTGAATTGTTCTCGTCCACCAAAATCCCAGATACTAATTCGAACGAATGTATTCTCTCCATCCACAATAACAGGAAGATCTCTTGTATAAAACTCAATTCCTAGAGTTTCTTTAGTATTCACATCAAATGTATTGAAACATAATCTTCTTGCAATACACGTTTTCCCTACACGCTCTTGACCAAGAATGCAAACTTTAAAGATATAAATAGGTTTTTTATCAATCTCCTGGGCATTTTGCATGATTGGGTTAATCTCCTGATTCTATTTTTATGTTAAGTATTAGTTTTCTTATAATTTTTTATAGTACATGATCTATAATTAAATAAAACTAAACTTAATAATTAAAAATAAAAGCTCGGATTTATAAGTTTTGAACATATAAATATAAATCGGTGTCAAATAGGTTTTGAATGAAAAAGAGTTATTCTCAGATTATGAACCAAAAACAACTCCAGATACGGTTCATGACTATTTACGAAATCCAGAGTCATTTGTATTTGAAATAATGGAGGAAATCGGACAGCCAAGCTTAGATAAACTAAAAACATTCATCGATTATTTCATTAAATACAAGACTAAGGCAGAACATAATCCTGGTGGTTATCAGGAAGGTAATATCGCAATCGGTGCTGACCCAGATCAATACTATCCTTCTGAAGAAGAGATCCTTGTTTCTGAATTAGGGAAAATGATACAAAACATTATAGATTCAAATTCAAAAAAAATCATAGATAAGAGTAAAGAAAAAGATGGAATTAACTCTCAAACACTAATATTTAACGAAATTTACTTCCGACATGTAGATGTAATGGGTTCTGGACGGTTTTTCTATGCTGAGAAAAAGAAATCTGAAATTAAATTAAGAATATGAAAACTCTATGTTCGTTCACTCAATTTTTAAGAACTGATATTCTTATTTTGTAGATTTTAAATTCACTTTTCCCTTAGAAATAATTTCTACATAAGATGGTTGCATATGTTGCCAAGATCCACTATTCAATATTTCTACTTCCTGATTGTTTATATTTCCATAAGATACTCCACTATGATGAGTATGTCCATATATAACATGGTTAATTTTTGAAAAGTCATATTCATCATCCTCTAAGAATTCTTTTATTTCATCGAAATAATAATCAGGATTACTTGCCCGTTCCCATTTTTTCATAATACGCATGTTAGTTTTAATTAGGTTAAATTCCAAATTACTTAATTCTGAAAAAAGTACATCTATTGACTCAATAGACATATTTTTAAGTTTTACTAACTCTTGTTTCATCTGTTTTAATGTAATCGGTTTGATTTTTCTTCCCTCCTTAATGACTTCATTCCAAAAATAATCGTAAGTTTCTTTTACTTCAAACTTTTTATTAGAAATTAAGGATTTCCATATTTGTCCTATAAAAAATCGATGTATATCACTATCAAATTGATAACCATGTGTCATAAAACAACTATAGTCGGTGTCTAAATCAAGTCCCTCAATTTTTATTTTCTTAATTGGATTATTTTCAATTTGATCTCGTGAATCGTATAATAGGAGCATATCTTCGTTGTTCCACTTTTTTAATAGTAAATATTGACAATATAACTCTACATTAAATAATTCACTGAGATCACTATTCTTAAATTTGAGCAAAAACTTAAGTTCTCGACGTTTAAATTTTTCGTCGTAATCTCCAGTAACAGGAATTTCATGATTCCCAAGGACAAATATGAGATTAATTGATTTTTTAATATCTAGTAAAAGTGTGAAGATTTCTTGGATTTTTTCCCTTTTTAAAATACGTTCAGGAATATCCATACATAAATCAATAAAATCCCCTAGTATTATAAGAGCTTGTAGTTCATTCCCGAACCCTCCACTAATAATGTCTTTTAAAAATTGAATAAATAACTCTCTTTCACTATCCAAAGAGCCTAAGTGAACGTCTGAAGCAACTAAAATTATAGGTTTGATTTCACCCATTTTCAATTATCCTTTTTATACATGAATTGTTAATATCTAATTATAATAGAATACACTAGAATTATTAAAGAGAATTGTCTAAATCTAAAAAATAAAATTTATATATCATATTTACCAGAATCAATAAACAAGCTCAAACCATTAAAAATATTCAATAAATACAACGAATAAAATATAAGTATTTTCAAAATTATATAAAAAGAAAATATTAATTGAGAATGAATCTAATGTCTTCTGAATTTGAGAAAAATTTGGACAAATATGCCAAAGTAATCATTAAAGTTGGACTTAATTTACAACCTGGGCAGCGTTTATTAATCGGAGTCCCCATATTCTCAGATACATATGCTCCTATTGAATTAGCTCCATTAGTGAGATTGATTGTAGCTAAAGCTTATCAAATAGGGGCTAGATTAGTTGATGTAATGTGGAAAGATGAACAATTAGACTTAATTCGATTGCAAAATGCACCTAAAAATTCTTTTGAAGAATATTCTACATGGCGTATAGAAGCGGGTATTAAGATTGCTAAAGCTGGAGATGCTATACTCGTCATATACGCAGAAAATCCTGATTTACTTATTAATGAAGATTCTCAAATTATAAATATATCGCAACAGACATTTTTCAAGCATATGGCACCTATCATGGATTTAGTTGTACAAAATAAAATGAACTGGGCAGTCATCACTGCTCCTATAGATGGATGGATGGATAAAGTTTTTCCCGATATTCCACCAGATAAGAGAAAAGAAAAATTTTGGGATACAATCTTTGATATTTGTCGTATAAAATGTAAAGATCCTGTTTCTGCTTGGCAAGATCATGTAAATCAACTAGCTGCTAGAAGTAATTATCTTAACCAAAAGGAATATAAATCATTGAGATTTACTGCAACAGAGACAAATTTAACAATAGGGTTACCAAAAGGGCATATGTGGCATAGTGCTTCCATGACTAGTCAAAATGGTATCACTTTTACAGGAAATATTCCAACAGAAGAAGTATTTACAATCCCTCATAAAGATAAAACTGAAGGTGTTGTAAAAGGTACAAAACCACTTTACTATAGTGGAAGCTTAGTAGAGGATTATACACTCACTTTTTCTAAAGGAAAGATCGTAGAAGCGGTTGCTAAAAAGGGGGAGGATTTACTACGCAGCTTAATTGAAACAGACGAAAGTGCGAGTTATTTAGGGGAAATTGCTCTTGTTCCACACAGCTCACCTATTTCACAATCAGGATTACTCTTCTATAATATTCTCATTGATGAAAATGCTTCAAATCATATTGCTTTGGGTCGAGGTTATAAATTTAGTTTTAAGGGTGGCGAAACTTTATCTGATGAAGAATTTGCAGCTCTAGGGGGAAATACTAGCCTTATTCATATTGATTGTATGTTTGGCTCGAATGAGATGAATGTAGATGGTATACTGAAAGATGGAACCATTGAGCCAATTATGCGTGATGGAGAATGGGCTTTTGAGGTATAAAAAGATAAGTAATAATTCTAGTTTTATTTTAAAAAATAAAATTTATAATTAAGAAAAATATTTTATGTCTGATTTTAAAGCTGAATTGTATTTTTATATTAAATTTTGATTCATTACCTTATTCCAAGATTTATCTCATACACGATTTATAGCAAATTAAATAACAGATTTGACAGTATTAGTATAGTTTACTGATCATTAGTAACATGATCTAGTTATCTGAAATCAAAAGTTGATCATTTCCAATTAACTGAATTCACTAGTAAAAAATTTGTCAATTTTTTTCATCAATTTTTTTTGTCGACCGTATTTGATTGATCATATGCATCGGATTAATGATGATCGACCAACACATTTAAATATAAGGAATACTAATTAAAATTTATATACAATCTAAAAAAATAAAATAATTATAAATAAGTGGAGGAATAAAAAATGGCTACCTTTGCATGGAGTCCACTACGGGCTCTAATGAAGAAAGCTGGAGCAGAAATCGTAAGTCGAGCTGCAGTTGATAAATTAATGGATTATTTAGA
>JAZGEW010000026.1:0-14413 GCA_036478875.1 Promethearchaeia archaeon
ATTACACATTTTATTCAATTCTACTAAATTTTCAACTCTATTTATTTGATTGATTATGAAAAAAAATGATAAAAATGCTGAAAACATAAATAAGGGAGAATCAAAATCATTAGATGATTATATTCAATTATATACACAAATCGTTAGAGAACTTAGTGAGAAATTAAAAAATAAAAAGGATATGATAAATGATACCTTATATCACAAAACGGACCTTTATAAGACTTTAGAATTCAGAAAACATTTTGAGCACTTTAGAAACCAAAAAAAATTATTTTAATTTTTTAAAATCTTTAGATTATCTTTCAGTATATCCTACAAAACCCGCAATCAATACAAGAATACCTCCAATTAAACTAGTATAAATAATCATTACAATACCAATAACGACACATATAAACCAGTTTAATTCAACAAATTTATGCGGGACAATTATACTCAATAAAATGATGATCGCTAAGATAATAGATAATACTAACAAAATTATTCTCGTAGCATCTAGATTCCTGTCATTGAAGCCTAAAATTGCTTCTATTAAACCTATAACACCACCTAAAACTGCTAAAAGCTTCATTAGATCTTCATTTTGCAAACTTATCACCTAATCCTAATTGTTTCAAATTATAAATGAAATTATTTATATAAAAAAGCTTTTATTTATCTTGAAAATCAAATTATTAAATATTTACTCAAGGTTTATGAAGAATTTAGAAAAAGTAGAAAAAATCTTAAAAAAGCATAAAGAATATTTGAGGAATAAGTTTTATATAGAGAAAATAGGTGTTTTTGGGTCTTATTCAAAGGGTACACAGAAAAACAAAAGTGATATCGATATTTTTGTAGAATTCTATCACCCTATTGGATGGAAATTCTTCACATTAAAACAATTTCTTGAAAACATTTTAGGAATGAAGGTTGATTTGGCAACAAAAAATTCATTAAGGCCTCAAATGAAGGAAGAAGTTTTAAAAGATGTGATATATGTATGAAAGAAAGAACACCTAAAATATATTTTGAGGATATAATCACCTTTATTAAACGAATTGAATCTTATATTCAAGATTTAAACTTTGAAAATTTTAAAGAAAATCAATTAGTAATTGATGCTGTTATAAGAAATTTAGTGCTAATTGGTGAAGCTTCAAAAAATATTTCCTCTGAGATCAGAAAGAAATTCTCAAATGTCCCTTGGTCTGAGATGATTGGATTAAGAAATCTAGCCACTCACGGCTATTTTAAAATAGATCTAACAATTATTTGGGATATAATTACTAAAGATATCCCTGAAAATAAACAATCTATTCATAATATATTTAGTGAATTGTTTAAAAAATCGGAAGAAAATAATAAGAAATAAAGATTTTAAGCTCCATTCATAATTTTCATTTTTGGAGTATAATGGTCACCAATTGCATAGTTATTGAAGTTAATGCTATAATGGTTTCGCCAATGTGCTTTAACATCTTCTAACATCGCTTCCATAACTCCGTCTTTAACTTTTCCTTCTGCACATATCGTGGTTCCCATTGGAGTTGCAGTAATTTCACCATCTTTAACAACAATTTGTCCATCTTTTATTGTGTAGGCTGCTAAGGTAAAAGCTTTTTCAATTGCATGTCCATCCATTTTTTTCGTATCTAAATTATAAATTGCAATATCACCAATTGCTCCTATACCAAGATGACCTCTATCGGTCATTCCTAAACATTTGGCAGTACCTGCTCTCGTCATTATGCAGATCTCATTTAAAGAAAGCTCTCGATCTATGTCTTTTAATTGCGTTTTCTCAGCTGCTTTCTTAGAACATTGATTTAAAAGAACTTCATCTCTCGATTTCTTATCCATGAGCCATCTAATGATCTGTGGATAACTAGTGAATGGTCCACCATTAGGGTGATCAGTTGTTTGGTATACTTGCCATGGATTCTTAGTTAAAAGCATGAGCTCTAATCCAACTGCCCATTGTATTGCGTTAACAGCAACTTTAGGATTAAAGAAATAAGGTACGATTCCTGAACCAGATTCGCCTTCAACTTGCCCATTAATCCATTTGACCCCTGGTTTTGCGCCCCAAGGAGAAGTTCCGCTAATATGATGAAGTGCAAACTCCCAGGGTCCGTCTGCGGTCATCGTTGTAGTAGCGGCTTTACCGAAAACAACTTGGCCGGCATCTATGGTTATATGTTTATGGGAATTTAAATATTCAGCAATATCAGAAGCACCAGATTCAAAATTGCCCCAATTGGTACCCCCGTATGCATTAAATTGACAGTGTGTTAGGTGAAAAGCTGATTTTCTTCCATCTTTGGGTTTAATTTTATCAACAGTCTTAAATGTTTCAAGTGTATGTTCTTTATTTCCAGGATGCCCTAAATTGTTGGCATGCACATGAATTGTATGTGGTAACTTTAAAATTTCATTTACTTTAGCTAAACTTTCAACAATCTCTCTTGGACTAACTTCAAAATGAAACACATGGTCGTCCAGAGAATTCACATTTTTACCCCATGCCCAATTTTCTACCCCTCCGGGATTTACTATTTTAACGGCATAGCCTTTTACTGCCTTTAATATCCAAGCAATATAAGCAGCGAGTTTTTCATAATTTTTCTCTTTAACATATTCCATTACAAACCAATTGTTTCCAAAAAGAGGAAAAGCTGCTTTATCGATAATTGGTATATCCAAAAATTCTTCATGTGTATGCCGTGCTTTAAGTAATGGCATTGCAGGCTCCACCACAGTGGTATATCCTAATCTGGCATATCTATATCCAGTAACCCAAGTTGATGGGACGGACCAACCAGTCCCACTTCGAGTTAATTTAGTTCGTTTTTCATTAAATTCTTCAAGTTTATCTTCAGGTCGAAAGGAACGCCCAGCGTTAACTTTGGTTCCTGCGATATGCGAATGAATATCAACACCTCCAGGCATAACGATCATTCCTGAAGCATCAATAACTTTCGCTTCGCCATTGACTTTTTCTACAACTACACCATCTTTAATATGAATTTCTTTTTTTTCTCCATCGAAGTTATTCAAGGGGTCATATACTAAGCCGTTTTTAATTATTAAATCTTTCATCGTAATTTTCCTATGTAATATCTATGAGCTTGAAACTTTTTTGCAATTAATATCATTTGGAATAAATCCAATATTTTAAAGAATCTATTATTTTTATAAAGATTTATTATAAATTTTAAGCATATAACAGTAATTCTTTTATAAATGAAATCTGCTACATTTTTGTATATGTTTAAACTTAAATAAAAGTTCTTCCTTGATTATTGCAATTCACGGAACAAATACTGTAAGGGTTTTTAGAAAGGAAAATAACTATTTAGATGATTATTAATCGCTAATAGGTATATTTTAATGATTAAGATTTTTATTGTTGATGATGATCAATCACTTCAGAGATTATATGGATTAATATTGAAAGAAGCTGGTTTTGAGATTGTTGATACAGCAATTAACGGGAAAGTTGCGGTTGAGAAATATAATAAACTAAAAGTAAAACCTGATTTAATTCTAATGGATCATCGAATGCCGATAAAAAATGGACTAGATGCTATGGCTGAAATTTTAAAAATTAATAAAAAAGCGAAAATAATTTTTGCGAGTGCTGATATGAGTGTAAAACAAAAAGCTTTATCCCTTGGTGCATGTGAATTTCTTGATAAACCATTTAAAATGCAGAAATTATTAACCACTATTCAGAAACTTACAAAAGAAGTGATTTTGAACATTAAATAAAGTTATAACTCAAAAACCTTTAATTCTTATTAAAAATTAAAACAATTAATATATGTGAAATATGAACAATTAATATTATTTGCATATTGTTGTTATTAATAATGGATTTTTACACTTTAACTATTTATACATTACAGTATTGCTTAAATTGATAAATCTTATATATATGATTTACTCTATTTAATATTAAAAATTTAAAAAAAATAAAGTAAAGTGTAAAATTATGGGTGCCGGAAAAGTTTTTGTTATTATTGGAGCAATTTTAACACTTGTTTCAACTTTTTTCTTGAGTCTATTTACTCTTGATATGCCAATTGCCCTTGTTTGGATGGAAGCGGGAGAAAATTATGGAAATGGTTTGAATTTTTTCATGCATATTATGGAATTCTTCACAGATGCTGACAATATTGCAACAACATTTGCAACTGAGGTTTATTTAGTGTATATTATTGCCATTGTATTAATCTTCTTTGCCATTTCAGGGGTTATTCAGCTAATAGGAGTAAAAAGTAGGGCAGCTGCTATTATTGGATCACTTATGCCACTATTTATAGGAATACTTATCATATTGGGAGAATTTATGACACTTCCAGATATTCTCGGAGGATTTTTATCATTTCAATTAGATGGTACATTAGTTGATGGAATTGTACCATACGATCTACCACTTGGACCTTTTTCTCTTGGTACATACCTTTTGACTGCAGGTGGTGCTTTAGCTTTAATTGGGGGAATTATTGGAACATCGGATTAATAAATTAAAAGAAGAAATTAATTTTTTTTTACTTTTTTTATATCGAGTATCTTTCCTATATTTTTTTTAATTTGATGATTTAATAATATTAAGAAAATAAGTAAATTCTCACTATTTTGTTTATTTTCTTCTTTAGCCTAAATAAATTTTGTTTTCCATTTATGGCTTAATAAAATGCTGGAGTAGGAAGAGAAGGAACAATTTGGTTAGTCGATCAGGGGATAAAAGTAGTAGGAACTGACGCACCAGGCTGGGATCGTCCATTCCATGTTCAAGCTCAAGAATTTCGTGAGACAGGAAATAAAAATTTAATCTGGGAGGGGCATTATGCAGGTATTGAGAGGGAGTATTATCAGATGGAAAAATTAACTAATTTAGATCAGCTACCTCCCTATGGATTCAAAGTTAGCTGTTTTCCTATTAAAATCTTGAAAGCAAGTGCCGCCTGGGTAAGACCAGTAGCTATAATCGAGATCAATGATTAATCTTTATTAATTGCTTTTTTTTATATAATTGTTAGATTATATTCACAACAAGATTAATATGGTCATCAAATTGAAAGTTTAGTGAGTAAGCAAGAGTAGAATTCAATTAAATAACCCAATAATAGGGTGTTTCTTCACCATTTTCTCCTTTAGCTGAAAAGATTCTGTTCAAATACTCTAAATTATAATAAGCTTCTATTTCCTCTTCACTAAGTTGGTCAAAAAATCTCCAGCTAAATTGTGAATAGTAATCTTTAGGTAAAATTAATATAACTTCTGTATTATATGACGATTTCAACTCTTTTAATTTATTTATGCCGTTAGAAATATGCAAAGATGGATGAACTAAATGGCTATCTATTATTAAAAAGTAATAAATCAATTCAAAATTAAGTTCTTTATTTTTATCTTCAAAAGGATAATCATAATATATAAAAATTGTATACCAACCAAATTCAGAAATGATAAGTGTTTTATTAGAAGTATAATTTGAATACCATTGTATAGAATTCACTTCTCGTTCTTGTAAGCAAAAATTATCTATGTTAGTTGAATCAAATAAATTCTGGGTATATACTGAAAAAATAATAACTGAAATTAAAAATATTTTGAATTTTCTCTTTTGGAAAGAGTTAGTTTTTAATAATTTATACAGGTAAGAAACAAATCCTATTAAAATTATTATTGCAGTTATATAGTATACTCTTAAAAAGAAAGTAGTCATTCCGATCATCGCATCATATAAAAACATTAATAAAAACATCAAATCTAATGCTAACCCCCATAAAAACAAGGGCTTACCTCTTGGTTTATATCGGAAAATTAACAATCCCCATATCGCAAAGGAACTAATAATTAACATTTCTATAAAATAAATAACGTATGTAATAGAAATATTAAAAACTGTTAGATTAAAAACAGTAAAAACAATAGAGAGAATAATTACTAATCCAAAAATTAAAGGAAATATAAAACTTTCTTCTATTTTTTTATAAACTCTTTTTTCCTTACCAGTTATTATTAATAAAAATGTTCCCCTAGAAAAATCCAATGATTTTCGATAACGTACTAGAATTAATGCTACAACAAAAATAAAAGCTAAGGCTCCAATAAGTAGATAATACCATGGTATAATCCTAAAAGGATCAAAAGCCTGAAAATGACCTGTACTGATATTGAAATAGTAAGAAATAATAAAAATACTGAAAAACAATATTAAAAGTAATAAATCAAAACCCCTTCGATAATTTTTTACAAAATATACTAAATAAACCCATAAATAAGAGATTACTAAAATCACTGTTAGTAATGAATGAGTTAGAAAAGAGCTTATAAATATAAATATTAACAAAATGTATGAAAATAATATATTTGAGAAAATTTCTTCCTTTTTTGGGATTTGCTCTTTAATTAATCCTTGTAATCTCACATAAAGAATAAAAAATATAACTAATCCTTGTATTAAAGCAATACCTGATGGCCAGAATTGAACCATCATAAACCAAGAAAATCCAAATGACGAAACTAATAAAAAGACTCCAAAAATAGCTAAGTCTTTATTTTTAAAAATCCTCATTAAAAGATTATATACTATTAATGATGACAAAGGAATAGTATAGAAACAAAAATATTTCGGTAGTAATATTAAATCCAATCCAGAAAAAAAGTGAATAACTGCTCCAAATATATGGAATCCTAATGTGCCATAATACGCATTCATCGGAACATAATTGATTTCAGTTATGTATTTGACAATTGAAATATGTAGCCATGCGTCTGTTCCCGCAAAAATACTTGTATTAACAATATTTAATATACAAATTAATATGATAAAAAAGCTTAATAAAATAACATTTAGAGAGATATTTCTTTTAATAAAATTACTTAAAGAAAATTTCTCGTTGCTTATTTGTTTATAATCCAAACTTTTTACTTTTTTAAGAAAGAAACCTGTTCCTCGATAATAACCATGAAATATCACTATTAAGAGAATTGAAAAGTAAACTAAAACCAAAGTAAAGAAGAAATATTCAAATGATATTGGCAAATTAAACCAAGAACCAATAAATCCAATTATAATATAAAATGATAAATTAGATACGATTGTAATCCCTATTTTTTCTCGAAAATTTAAATCCATGTTCTTAATTAAAATAAAAAAAATGGGATAAGTAGGTAAGAATAATATGGTAAAAATTGCACTTGATTTTAATAATAGCTGAATAAGAAGAAATAGGGCCAAGTTATTGGTCCCCAATACAATATTTTCAATATGAATCACTTTCAAATACATGAACAAAATACAAAATAATGAAATAAAAAAAGTAATTAACCTTATTCTGTATTTGATAAAAAAAAATACTGTTTTAAAATTGAACATAAATGTATTCTTCTATAATTTATTTTTAAAATTTTTAAAACTAGTTACTGATAAAAAAAAAAGAGATTATAACAGTTTTTATATAATCATTGCAGTTGAATTTAACCATTCTACTTAATTTAATTAATTTTTAATAATTTGCTAATTATATTATATAAATTAATTATTTTTTAATTGATTATTCAATTTAGTGGTTTTTGTGCAATTTAGATAAAATTAAGAAATTCAATTTTATAAATTAAAATAATGCGAATTTTAAGGATTAGCACTAGAAATTTTCCAGATATTGGAGGTCCAGCTAAGCAGGCATATCTTTTATCTAAATATTGTTCAAAAAATAAAATTAAAACTATTAATATTGGTTGTAAATCAAAAAGTAATTCATTTTTTAAAAATAAAAAAATTAATGATAATTTTGAAATTTATTATTTACCATTTCAAGCTCCCAGAATTAGTGTAGGACTAATTACGCGAATCTTTTTTTTTTTAAAATTTATCATTTATGGTTTTTTAAAAGCTATCAAAATTAGAAGGAAATTTAAAATTGACTTAATACATGCTCATTCACCACTTCCTTCAGGATTCATCGCTTACTTTTTCTCCAAAATATTTAAAATACCATATATTTATTCAATCCATGGTGTAGATTACCCATATTCTTTCTTATTTAACTTAGATATTAATCTTATTGCATATAACTCAAAAAAAACCATTTTAATGAGTAGAAAAATTGTAAAATTTTTAAATAAAAAATTTGCATTAAAAAATCTTTGCTGGATACCAAACGCAATTGAAAATTCAGAACATTTCCATGTATCGACGGAAGAGGAGAGAAAGGTTTTGATAGAAAGCTTAAATCTTGATTCTTTTCTAAAAACCGATGATATGATTATTCTGTATATTGGATATATGATTTTTCTCCAAAAGGTATCTGGAATGATTGATTTCTTAATTGCATTTCAAAATTTCTTAAAGAACTTAAAAGAAAAAGAGAAAGCAAAAAAATTTAAGTTGCTTTTCATTGGAGAGGGAAAATATGCTGATCTTTTAAAAATTAAAATTAGAGAATTAAAGTTAGAGGAAAATGTAATCTTTTTAGGTAAGAGAGATGATATTAAAGAACTTTTAGCTATTGCGGATCTGCTTGCTCTTACATCTTATGTAGAGGGAAGCCCTAATGTAATATTAGAAGCAATGGCTTCAAATGTCCCTTGTTTAGGAACAAATGTAGGCGAAATTAAAAATATAATTGGGAATACTGGATATATTGTTAATCCGGGAGATATTGTTAATATTGAAAAAAATCTAGTAAATTTTTTTAATTTATCAAAAATACAACGATCAGAATTGATGGAAAAAGCAAAAAAAAAAATAATAAACCAATTTGATATAAATGTTATCGGAAAGAAATGGATAAAATTATATTCACATTGAAGATTGATACTATTCTTTTATTAAAGTTTTCCATAGAGAATTTCCAATTTTTTTATAATTTGATTCCAATTAAACTTATTTGTCATTTTTTTCCTCGCATTAATACCTAATTTTTTTTGAAGATTTTCATCTTCAAATAATAATCGAATTAAATCAGCCAATTTTTTTGGATTTCTGGGTTCAAAAATTAATCCATCAACATTATGTTCAATTAATTCAGGTACTCCCCCTACATTGCTAGCAATACAAGGCATCTCCAGAGCCATAGCTTCCATTAAGCTATTTGGCATTCCTTCGGAAACAGATGGTAATACAAATATTTTACTCTTTTGAATTTTAGTTTTTAATGTGTTGTAATTTTCCAAGAAACCACAAAAATTAAAATATTTTTCAATATCAGGTGTGATCATTTTCTTTAATAAATACATATTAGCATGTCCGATAACCAATACCTTCAAATTCAAATTATTATTTTCTCTTAGAATTTTAATTGCTTCATATAAAAATTTAATTCCCTTATTTTTAATTTGGGATTTATCCGTAAGGTTTCCTACAAATACTAAATCTGACTCTTGACTGATTTCATTAGTTTTATCTGGTTTCCAATAGTCAACATTTATCCCGTTAGGAAGATAATAAACTTTTTTCTTTGAAAATAAAACCCTAGGAATATATGTAGTTTTTAAATATCTATCAAACAAGTCTTTTGAATTAATAATTACAGCTCTTGAAAATAGAAAGGTTGAATCCATTGATAACTGATAAAAAAAATTCACATCTCCTTCAATACCTCGTAAGCTAATACATGTTCTCTTTTTAAATAACAACGCAATAAAGTTAACTAAAGTAGAGTAAATAGATGGTTGAAATACAGTAACAATTTGAATTTTATTTTTTTTTAAAACACGTGGTAATACAATAGACGTAGATATAATATTCGATAAGAATTGTAAGAGGTCTTTAATAAGTAATTTTAAGCGACTTAAATTCTCTCTATTATAATTTGGAAATATTTCACAGACATAATAAGTTTTAATATCGCTAATATAGATATTATGCCGTTTAGGTAATAATAAGCTAATTTCATGATTTTTTTTTAGCCTTTGCACTAAGGAAAATATAAATTTCTCCATCCCACCTCGGTTTTTTGGAAGGAAATTATAAGAATAGATTAGAATCTTCATTTAATTGATTAATCCATTTTAATTGATATTATTATTTTACATTTTTAAAAACTAGTTCATTATTCGCGTTTACATTAGGATTTACTTTATTATATTTTATTAATTTGAAATTTTGATCAATTCTGTTAAGAAAAGTTACAATTTCTTTAAATGTTGCAACCTCAAAAGGGTAGCCTCCCAACCAATCTCTTACATCCGTCATTGGGTCCATGCCCCTATTTTTTTTATAATTTTTAAGTTTAATCAAAGGATTTTTTAATGATAATAAGGGTAGTATAAAGTACATAACAGAAAATAATAGAAAATTCATTAATTTTTTACCAATTTTGGGTGATAGGTTATAAATTTTTTTTACTTTTAACCAGAATCTCGAACTTCTGGTTTTATTATAAATTGCTAAAAAAAAAATTCCATTATCATTTACTAACGATGCTGCATTTTTAATGGCTTCCCACATATTACCAGTATGATGGAGAACTCCCCATGAATATACAATGTCATATTTACTAAATTGTGAAACAAATTTTTTGTCTAAAATAGAGCCTTGATAAATATTCCATCTCTCAGGACTTTTTACTTTGCTTTTTAAATAATTGGCACATTGTACGGAAAATAAATCTATATCAATGCTGGTAACCTCCTTTGCACCTAGAGTGTACATCGAATATGAAAATAACCCACTCCCACTTCCAATATCTACACAAGTTTTACCTTTGATATTACCTAAAAAATCTTTTAAACTTTGTTTAGCAATTTGAATTTTTTCAATAGTGAGTGAATTTAAGTATTTTTTCCAATTCTTCCCAAATGAAAATGATATCCCATCAATTTTATTTTTTTGATTTTTTTTAAATTCTTCTGTACTTTTCATAGAAGCTAACTCATTCTTAAAAATATAAAATAATATGTTAAATTTGTGATATTAAATAGATTTCTCATTAAAATAAATTATTGCTAAGCTAATTAAAACGGGATTATCCTTACAGTAAAAAAGTAGGTTATAAAGACGTTTCTAATATTCTTTTTCGGCTTAATACTGTAATTAGTTAATAAATTTAAATTAATTATTCCTATTGTAATAGCTTTTTATATAATGAATAATATTGCTTAGAAGTTTGTTCACTATCATGATTTGCAATAGTATACTCCCTACAGTTCTTACCTATATCTTTTGTTTTAGAAGGATTTTCAATTAAATCCTTAATAGGATCAATAATTTTTTGAAAATTACTTTTTGCATGAAATCCCAAATTATAGTTAGATATTACACCATCTGGATCTACATTTAACGATATTACTGGGGTCTTGTACATCCAAGCTTGGATGAATGCGTTTGGAAATCCTTCAACAGAGGAGGTATTTATTAATAATGAAGCCTTAACATAATAAGCATTATCTATGTATTGCTTAACTCCTGGAATATATGTAAAATTACTATACTTTTTCGAGAATTTAATAATTTCATTTTTCAAGTAACTAACTGAACCAATAATAACAAATTTTGCATTTAAATCTTTTAATAAATAAATCTGGACATTTCAATTCGTTAAGCCTAGAAATCCATAAGATTATAGGAGACTCATCTTTTTTAAATTCTCCATTTGGTATTGGATGCCCAGATTTAATAACAATAGAATTAATATTAAAATTTTTATCCATTTCTTTTTTTATGTAGTCTGCTAAAACTACTACTTGATCAGCATGTTGTACACCATATTTATAAACTTGATTAGTTGTTTTACTCCATCCAAAACCATTTTTTTCGCAATCCAACATCGATGCTGCTGTAAATACAAATCTCTTTTTTTTAATGACTCGTGAATAAAAAGCCCATACACCAGTAATAAAGTCAGCTCCCCTCAAATGATAAATGTCAAAATTAAACTTAAATAAATGTTTGTAAAAAAGACTTGAATCAGTTGCATTAATTATATTGAAGAGTGTCTTTTTATTTTTTGAAGTTTTAAAATCTCTTGGTTTTCCGATCGTATGTACTTTTATCCCATTTATTTCTTCGATTTCTTTATAAGATCTGTTTGTCTTATTTATAATAAAATGAACATCGACATTTTTTTTAGTTAAATATTGTCCAATTAAATCCATTTGTCGTTCAGATCCACCTGAACTATATTTTGGATGGGAACTTAATCGCATACACACTTTCAAATTCTATACCATTTTTTAAATTGAAAGAGATAATTAAAATGCATACTTTTTTCTATTAAATATTTTAGTTTAAGTATAAATCATATTTCATATTGATCTTTAATTTTTAACAGAATTAATATAGGCTTATAGGACTTAATCCGTCATTCTCTATAAATGTCTCATACCATAATTCAAACATAATTAAGTTCCAGGCTTGCGATTCAAATAATCTATTCAAACGTTGTTTTTTAATCTTTTTCACATATGTTGGTTTGATTAGCTTATCCCTTTTTGATAATCTCTCTAAAATATCTCCTGATAATTCCTTTAATCCCTTGTTGAGCCAAAGATTAACTGGTGTACTAAATCCTAATTTTTTTCTTTTTATAATTTCTGGAGGTACATAATCTTTCATTGCCATTCTCAGGATATATTTTTCAATCGTTCCTTTTAACTTTAAGTTAGATGGAACCGTTAATGACCATGCAACAATATCTCTATCTAAAAATGGTATTCTTCCTGTTAAATACGCCGCCGAAAGTGCCCTATCAGCCTTTACATTATATTGACTTGGTAATTGATATTTTAAATCCCATATTGTAAATTGATTAACAATATCTAAATCTTTTTGAAATGTATTTCTTATTAGGGACTCAACATTTTGAGCTTTAAAAGGAATAACATTTTTTTTTTCTAAATCAAATATTGCGAATATTCCTCTCATATATTGATCATTTATACTTTTATCGCTATCAAGATAATTAATGACCATTCGAATTCTTTGAAAAGGAATATATTTATTTAACTTCTTACTTAAGTTTATTACATTCTGGGGAAAATATTTTGAATATTTAAAATATTGTGATCGATAATATACTGAATATCCCGCAAAAACCTCATCAGCACCGTCACCTGTAAAAACAAAATTTGAATGTTCTTTAACCTGCTTTCCCATCAAATAAACTGGAATGATTGCAGCATCAGCAAATAAATCATCATTATGCCAAGAAACAATAGGTATATAATCAATAATATCTGATTTTATAAATATTTCTGTATGTTCAGTACCATTTCTTTCTGCTACGATTTGAGCAAGTTTGGTTTCGTTTACTGGAGCACCTTCTTCAAATCTTACTGAAAATGTCTTGAGTGGCTTATCAACTAAACTACTTAATACACCTACAACTGAAGCTGAATCAATACCGCCTGATAAAAATGCACTTATTGGAATATCTTTGACTAAGCGAACTTTTACACTATCAACTATTAAATTTTTTAATTCTTGAATAAATTGAGCTTCTGATTTTTCTTTGTTTATATTAATATTAAAATCCCAGTATCTTTTAATATCTAATTGTTTAGTTTTTAAATCAAATTTTAAATAACTTGAATTAGGTACTCTTTTAATTCCTTTAAACAAAGTATTATTAAATGGTACATATCTAAGTGAAAGGTATTGGCTAAAACCATCTTTATAGACTTCTCTTTTTATTTTATGAGGGAATAAACATTTTATCTCTGAACCAAATATGAATATTTCCCCATCGAAATAATAATATAGTGTCCTAATACCAATATGATCTCTCGCCAAAATAAGTAAATGTTTTCTTGAATCATATAAACATAAACTAAAAACACCTCGAAACTTATCGAAACAGGTTTCGCCCCATTCTTCGTAAGCATGAATAATTATTTCAGAACTAATATCAGTGTTAAAATTATGACCTTTTCTCTCCAAATCTGTTTTTAATTCTAAAAAATTATAAATTTCTCCATCACATAGAAGCCATATATCCTCATTTTCATTATGTATTGGTTGTTTTAATGTACTACTTTTTAATATAGCAATTCGCATTCCAATAGATAGATCTGTATCAAGATATAAACTTTCATCATCTAGACCTCGATGTTTAATGGATTCCAACATTAACTTTAAAAGGTTCTTATTTTCTCTATTAAATCCGCAAACACCGCTCATAATTTCAACTCTTAAGACGATTTTATAATTATTTACGCTAAATAAAAATTAATTTAAATTCTTTCTGGTTGTTTATTTTCAATTTTTTTTAATGATAGCAATAATAGATGGTTTCAGAAAATCATTCTTTCTTTTCACTATTTTACCTAATTTTTCGAAATAAGGTTGATCAGATCGTAATCCGCTTAATGACTCCTTTAATAACTAGTATTTTACAATTTTAAAACCTATATTTTTTAACAGCTCTTTATCTTTAGAATTATATATATTTATAAAATTTATTAAAATTTTATT
>JAZGEW010000027.1:0-8249 GCA_036478875.1 Promethearchaeia archaeon
ATATCCCCCGAGATACATGGAAAAAGAGAGTTGAAAAGATGAGTGGGGGAGAAAAAAAGCGATTATCAATGGCTATCGGATTAATTCATAATCCGGATGTTTTATTCCTAGATGAGCCAACAACAGGTGTTGATGCATCCAAACGCTATGATATCTTAAGTTACTTAAAGAAATTAAACCAAAAATTAAATACTACGATGTTTATAATTACTCATGATTTAGAATCTGCATTAATTTGTGATAAAGTTGCTATTTTAAAGGACGGCCGGTTGTTAGAATTTGATACTTCTCAAAACCTGATATCCTCCTTGCCAAGTGAAGGATTAATAGCAAGGTTTACAATTGAAGATCTAAATGAAAAATTAATTGCAAATATTAAAAAATTTCCCTTTATAAGAAGAATAATAAGGGTTGGGAATGAGGCAATTGAAGTATTAATGGAAAATTTTGATGAAAATCTTCCAAAATTAATTGAATATATGGTTGATAATAATATAACAATTACCTCAATGAGTAAAGATGTTGCTACTTTTAGAAGATATTTTCAAATTAGAATTCAAATGGAGGAAGAAGAAGAAAGTAGTTTGAAGGAAGTGAAGGTGATTCGAAAATAATTGAGTTGAGTCGCAAATCAAAGCGAATGTTGAAGAATATAATAGCATTGGGCATTCTAGTTTGTGCACCTATATTATCTATAATTCTAGTGAATGTTAATTATATTGAATATATAGACGATAACGAGGTTCGATTCATTAAAGACAATGCTGTTTTTTTCACATGGACTCATCAAAATGATCATGGGTTGTTTATTGAACCTAGTTTAGATTCAAACTTCAGAGCAATTGATTCAATAAATTTCTCTTTTGCTAGCATATCTTCATCCGATTTAGTAAATCCAAATAATATTTCAAATGAACATGTAAAGGTAAATAAACCAAATATATTTTTTGATTATATTTTTGAAAAACAAAATACAGACGGTTCATATTCAGATATAGGTGGATTTGGTACTATGATTTCTACACATCAAGCGATAAAGACTTTAGAGATCGCTAATGAATCGTATTTAAATAATAAAATGGAACAAGGGGATACCAATAATGTTATAAATTATTTGAATAATTCATTAAAAGAGTATGGAGAGGGATTTATGTTAATACCCATTTTAAATGAATCTGACATAACTTCTACTTCATGTGCGATTGATCTAGCAAATATTTTAAATGGCAGTATTGTTCTCAAAAATGATAATATTTCAAAATTTATTAATTCAACTTGGGTTGTTGGAAGTTATAAATTGTCGAATGATAATATGAGCATACCGACAGCAGAAACGACGTATTATGGAATCAGAGCATTTTTAGGAATGAATATGACTTATACTACTTCAGAACTTTTAGAAATTTGGTTTTATTTTACTTCGCTTTATAGTAGTATAAACGGTGGATTTTCAAGTTTTATTGGTGAACCTTCTGATGTTCAATCGACATATTATGCTCTTTCGTCATTAAAAACACTAGATCTAGGACTTCCTCAAGTTTATGATGAACAAAAGACTTTATCCTTTATATTTAATTGTTCCAAGGTAGATGGGGGTTTTGGTTTAAGTCCAGAGCCAATTGATAATTCAGATTTTAAATCTGGGTGGGCTGCTATGAAATCAATTGATATTCTCAAGCAAGAAACCTTAACAGATAAAAACTATTCTGATATTATTGACCTTACTATTGAGTATTATGATTGGCTTCATTTTTATCAGGGTAAAAATTCTTTATTTGGCAGCACCACTATTGAAGCAAACTATTACGGGATATCAGCCCTTTATAATTATAACCCTAAAATTTTTACCGAATTTATAAATAAAGAGATTATAAATGAGGAAATATTAAATAACATTATAAAATTCGTTGATAGATGTTATGATGAAGATGAGGGAGGTTTTGCATCCACTCCAGAAGAAAATGCTACTCTCTATGCTACTTTTTGTGGTTTGAACATTTATGAACAACTTCTTCCCTTTACTAATAAATGGCCTGATGAGTATGAAATTGGGAATATAACAAATTATTTAGTAAATCTTCAAAATCCAGATGGAGGTTTTCGTATAGGTCAAGATGTAGAATCTATTTTAAACATGTACGGAGCATTCTATCAAATTTTCTTAGATTTAATTAATTCAAATATTTCAACTATTGAAAGTACATATTGGGCTTTAAGTTCATTAGATATCATTAATCGATTAAGCTATATCGATCATGTGAATCTTACTCATTGGATGAGATCATGTCAAAATCCTGATGGTGGGTTTTCATTATTTATGGGATTCCATAGTGATGTAATTTCAACATATTATGGCCTTGAGATATTTACAGAGTTGTTACATTCTGAACCCATGGCTAAAATAGCCTCTATTGAATTCCTAAAGAACTCACAAACTTCTGATGGCTCATTTATGGTTTTACCAGCTTTTGGGGCTTTTCTAGACTTACCATCAAACTTTTTAATCACATATTTTGGATGTAAAGGTCTTTATGATTATAGATTTCAACCAGAAAATATTAGAAATACTTTAAATTGGTATGCTCAATGTGTTAGTTTTAATACAGGAGGAATTGGTGATAATCCGGGGTTTGGAGGTGATTTAAGGAATGCAGCTAATGGTATTATTATTATAGATGAATTACAATATGACCAAAGCTTTGATTCGAAACCTTGGAACCTATTATTGACTTATATATTAATTATTGAAGGTGCTGGAATTGGTTTATTTATATTATTAAAATTATATCAAAAGCTTTCAATACCACAAAGGATAAAGTTATTATTAAGAATTGGAGGAAAACTTAATGAATCATACTTACAGAAGTTTCCAGCTATTAATTGTGAAAATTTAAGTATCTTTGCGGGAGGAAAATTAATAGTTGATTCTGTTTCTATGAATGTAAAACATGGCCAAATTTTAGGAATTTTAGGAGAGAGCGGTGCTGGTAAATCAACCTTTATTAAAGGTTTGTTGGGTATGAGAAAAATAACAGGTTTTTGTCAAATTTATGGAATGAATATAAATAAAAGAACTTCAAGAAGAATTAGACCTATATATGGTTATGTACCGCAAGATTTAGGAAAAATTTACCATAATTTTACAACCTTTGAGAATCTATTATATTTTGGAAATCAATATGGCCTCACAGAAAGAGAAATCATGAGTAGGGCTAAAAGACTTTTACGTAGCTTAGAAATTGAAGATAAAATGGATGAATTAGTCAAAAATCTTTCTGGTGGAGAAAAAAGACGAGTTAGCATTGCAATTGGTTTAATACATTCACCCATGTTTCTTATATTAGACGAACCTACATCAGGTTTAGATCCAGTTGTGAGAGAAAATTTGTGGTTAGTTTTAACCAAAATTAATGAACAATTTAAATCTACTTTAGTAGTGATTACACACTACCCAGAAGAATCCCGATTTTGTAATTTTGTTGCAATATTTGGTAGAAAACGTGGAATGTTAGATTTTGGTCAACCAAAAACGCTTTTAGTTAATTTACCAGGAAAAGGAAGATCAATTGAGATTATATTTACTGATGTAAAAGAAAATGCGACTGCTAGACTTGAATTGATTGAAGGAATTGAGAAAGTTTTAGAAAACAAAGCTGGTACAAATTTTTCAATATTTACTAATTTAAATATCGATAGGTTGGTTGAAAAAATAGAAGAAGAGATGGGTAAGAATTCAATTCAAGAAGTAAAACAAATGGATTCTAAAATGGAACAGTATTTCCGTTATAAAGCAATGGAGGTGCCTAAAGCTAATGAAATCTAGTAAATTTAAAAACACTAAATTGTTAAAGGATCCTAGAAACGTTGAATTAGAACGTCTTAGATTAAAAATTTTAGATGCAGTTAGATTTTCCAAACGCTTTTGGATGACATATAGGGAAAACACATTTGGTATTGCATCAATTCTAAATTTAATTTATAAAAAATCCTTTATCGAAGTATTGTTTTTTACTAACGAAGATGTGAAAAATAAGGGGGTTCCTTTATTAAAAATCTATACTCCACTTATAGATGAATTTGATTTTAATGAAATTATCTTTGAACCTGATTTTGATGATGATGGGCTTGTTAGTCCTAAGAAAATTATTGAACGTATGAGAAAACTCATAATAAAAGAATTTCAAAATCATATAATGATACTAAACAAAGAAGTGGAATTGTTAGATGATAGATTTGAAAATTACATAATCGATAACAACCCTTACTTCAGAGAATTTATAATTTCTTTTCCCTTTTTTGATATAAAATTAAAAATTAATTTCGAAAAATATCCTCTATTACCATCATTTTCATTTTCAAAAACAATTTTAAAAATTATAAGTGAAAGAGAATTTAATAAAGAGGATCTTATTAAAAATTGGAATGAGGTAAATCCTCCTCATATCCATCAATTAATCGAGAAATTATGTCATATTGCTGAAAACCGTCTAAAATTGGATAGATTAAAGGAAAACTCTCAACAATTAATACTTAATAATATCTCTATAGAGAATGGATTACAGAATGTCTCTTTTAAGATTCACAGGGGAAAATCAATAGGAATACTTTATGATGAAGAACAGCTATCTGATTTAGATCATCAGTATGATTTGTTTTATCTATTCTGGGGAATTTCCGGAAATTTTTCTGAATTTTCAGGGAGTATTGAGATTTTTGGAAAAGAAGTTCAATTATTAAATAAAATGGATTTAGAAAAAATAGTGATATTACCCCAAGCACATGAGTCAAAAATATTAAATATGAAAGTTAAGAAAGCAATCAAATATAAAATTAATATTAAAGAAATCTTAAAAAGTAGAAAAATTAAACTGCAATTATTATTAAAAAGTGCTGGTTTTGCTCCAAAAATTGATGAAATAATGGGAGACATATTTGTAGCTCCTTCAAAGAGAATTATCCGTAGAAAAATATATATTAAAAATGCTTTAGAAGTCACTGGTTTATCACTTAAGAAGAACAAAAAATGCTCCGAATTGAATCATCTAGATTTTCTTTTATTTTCAATTGCTAGAGCTTTAATAAAATTTCCCTCAATAATTATGTTCTTTATTCCCTTTGAAATATTAGATCGATTAGAATATGATAAATTTAATAATTATATGCAAAAAATTAAAAAAGAGTTTCATGTGATTTTAATCTTTCATGCTCCTGAAGGAATAGTATCAAACTGCGATAGAATATTAACTATAGGTAAAGAAGAGTCAAAAATTGGAACATTCAATAAATTAATTGAAGAATTACCTCAATCAGGTGAAATTATTACAATAGAATTAAATAATCCTGATGAAAAATTAATAGAAAAACTATATAAGTTTGATGAAATCGCTAAAATTCAAGAAGAAAGAAAAAATGAAAAATATAAAATATTTCTGAAAGATGACCCTAACAAGATGATAATTCGATTAACAGAATTATTTGGTCAATATCTTTTCAGCTTTAGAAGATATAAAGCATCATTAGAAGATTATAAAGAATTTTTTGAAAAAAGTTATAAATTACATTAAAAACCAACAAAATAGGCAAATAATATGTTAAAAAGTATTTATTTCTTGGATGAGAATGGAATTTTATTATATTCCAAAAATTTTATCGAAAAAATTTATGATGAAGATATACTAATAGGCTTTTTCTCATCAATCGCCAATTTTAGCAGAGAAGCATTAGGAAGTATAGTTAAAAATATTGATCTCGGGGAAGGTAATAAACTCATTTTAATTCCTCATTCAGAAGAACCAATTCTCGGAGCTGCTGTTGTAGATGCTCGTGACAATAATGTTTTGATAACATCAATTGTTACTAATACAATGCAAGATTTCATTGATTCTTATTCTCCTGACTATGATCCTGTAACAATATTCCCTGAAGAAATGGAAAGCAAAATTAATAATAACTTAAAAGGGAAAGTCATGCAATCTCCAATGATTAGGATATTATTATCATGGTTGATTGTTGGATCTATATCCTATTTTTTAATTCTTTTAAGTATAAATGCAACCTATTTCATATATGATTATTATAATATAGGACAATTCATTACTCAAGACCAATTATTCACAAGATTCATGCCAATTTTAATATTATTATCAATAGTAAATATTATTATATTATTTTTACCTCCAAACCTTATTTTAGGTTTTCTGGCTCCCAATTGGAAAATTGCCGTTTTAAATTCTTTCATTTTTTTAGGGGTTACAATTACTTTGTATTTCTATTCTATAGAGCCTAAATTCGCCTACATTATTGTGGGACAATTACCATTGACGTTAATATTTTCTCTATTTTTTCTCCTAATTGGTATAAGATATTCAGCAAAAATGTTCTTAAGAAGATAATTTTTAATTTTTCTTTTTATAGCAAAAAATTTTTTGAAAAAATTGAGAATTACAGAAGTTTAAATATTCCAGTTTAGAGATATATCAAATACTTGAAATCATTTTTATTTTGTGATTCCTAATGAGCATTATTAAAAAAACAAATAAGATTCAAGTAATATGCCCTATATGTAAGACAAGAGACCTCGTTGGCATATCGCGATCAAGCTTAAATAGAAACTCTCAGTTAACTACGATTTCAATTCAAAAAGGACTTATTTGTCCTCATCACTTTCAATTTTTCATGGACAATCAATTTCAAATTAGAGGATATCAGAAAGTTGATTTGGAATTAAACCAAGAAAACTCTAAAATTTTAACGAACGGTGTAAAAGCTTTTAAACAAAATGAGAATCAAAGTAAGGATCTTTTTGAAAAACTAATAATCGATGATGAGATTATTAAATACCAACCATTAAATCGAAATAAAATTAGGGAAAGGACCAAATCAACACCAGAAAGGATATCAAAAAGGAAAAAAATGACGCTGAAGGAAATTTATGAAGAATTCTGGGAATTTATTGATAATGAAAATGAATTTTTTCATGATTTTATAATTAAAGATAATAGACGTCAAAAATCTTCAATAGATTCTAACATAAACGAATATATAACTGCTTAATTTCAATAAAATTAAGATAAATTTCAATTGTTTTAATTACTGACATTAGTATTAAGTTTTATATTATTATTTTATCAAAATTTCAAAATAGCTTAAATCATTAGTTTAATATGTCTTCTGATATTCTATTAGATATTATAGAAAAAAATAAAATCAAAGAAACTTTAGAGAATGAAGTTGGAATTCCAACTATATTCCTTGAATTTGATGTAACAGTTCCTATCGGTCAATTTAAAACGCGAGTTGAAGCGTTTCTTGAAATACTAAGAGAAGAAGATTTGTTTTAAATAGAACGTGTTTTTATAAATCCTAATAGTCTTTAAAAAAGGAAATAAAACTTAATATTTCATCTAATATTGTTTCTAAAAGGAAAAAAAAAAAATAAAGAATATGCAAAATATTTTAGTTATACGGGAGTTAGTCAAAAATTATGGGTCATTTCTCGCTCTTGATGGTTTTACTTGTAATATTCCAAAAGGGGTTACGGGGTTATTAGGTCCAAATGGTGCGGGGAAAACTACATTTATTAGAGCTGTTCTTGGTATTCACCCATTTAAGAGTGGTTCGATCGAATTTCTTGATTATGAGCTTCCTAAAGATATATTAGCCGTGAAAGATAAAATAGGCTATCAACCAGAGGTCGACACTAAGATTTTGAAAATTTCTGCGATGAAGTATGTTACTCACATGGCGACCATGGCAGGTTTGTCTCGAAATGCCGCAAAACAAAGGGCTTTCGATACGTTACATTATGTGGGGTTAGAAGAGGCAAGATATCGAGATATGAATAAATTTAGTCAAGGTATGATGCAAAAAGTCAAGCTTGCAACGGCACTAGTACACGATCCGGTACTTTTACTTCTTGATGAGCCTACGGCTGGATGTGACCCTGACTCTCACGAGCAAATTCTCAATTTAATTTCGGATCTTGGAAGTACCCACGGCAAAAACATCTTGATTTCGACACACTTATTGCCAGATGTCGAAAGAACAGCTAGTTCTGTTGTCGTAATGAATTTGGGAAAAACCGTGATTCAAGGAGAGCTAAGATCTATACTACAAAGAAAGGACAAGATAATTAACTTACAAATTCGTGTGAATGGGGGGGACATTAATAAATTTGCTAAACTATTACAAGAAAATGATTTTGAGGTAACAAATATTGCCGAGACGATCAGCTTCAATATTGAGCGAGA
>JAZGEW010000028.1:0-29693 GCA_036478875.1 Promethearchaeia archaeon
AGAAAGAAAGTTTACTTATTTCAACAGCTTTATGAAATTGTTCACTCGCTAAAGGGATGATGTAAAGATTTAGTAATAAGGATATTATTCCATAAATATATATAATATTATCAAACCATAACCATAACCCAGTTTGGGTGACAGCCGCAGCTTCAGTATAACTTGAAATAATTTTATAAATCGCATAACCTATTAAAAATAACGGGATAATAATCTCTATTACGATTAAAATAATAGTACCCCGCTTTTTTAATTTACTGCTTAATTTATCCATAAGTAATAAGAAACCATTTGATATACTCAAGACTAAACCAAAGCCAGCTAAAAATTTTACAACCCAGAAGAATATAAGAAATGTAAAGTTTAAAGATACATCTCCAGTAAAAATTAATAACAACATCAATGCTAAAGTGATGACTAATCCAATAACATAGATAAGTTTGTATGTTTTTTCCTCCATTAGTTATCAAAAAGAAAGAGATTATTTAATTTCTTAGTTAGTTTTTTTTAAATTCTATTCTGAATTTAATATTTAAAAATTGAAATTTTCTATAAACGAAATTACAATTTTAAAGAAAAATCTTTCTTATTAGGTATAACTAAAAAGACCTTTTTTTTTCTAAACTATAATTAGAAAATATAAATGTGATCATTATCTTACTTCAAATAGTAAACATACTTTAGATTTCAGTTATGACAACATTAATAGATTTAATAATACCACTATTTTTAGCATTCAGAGAAGGATTAGAAGCAACTTTAGTTGTTGTTATTATACTCTTATATTTAAAAAAGACAAATCAACGTACTTATAATAAATATGTATATTTTGGGGCAATTATCGCAATATTTTCAAGTATAACCTTTGCAATTATCTTTTCTATGGTCTTCGGTGGGTTTACAGGGCTTTTAGAGGAAATTTTTGAGGGATCTACATTTATAATATCAGGAATTTTCATAGTGACTTTAGTGTTATGGGTAAGTAAAGAAGGCCCAAAGATGCGTAAACATTTAGAAGAAAAGGTGGGATATTCAATTGAACGACAAAAAGCGTTTTCAATTTCTATATTAACATTTATTATAATTATCAGAGAGGGAATTGAATTAGTACTATTATTAACTGGAACGGCATCCATAGGCTCAATAAATCAAACAACAACGATTCTCGGATCTACCATAGGTTTAGCAATCTCCGTTATTATCGGATTGTTAATATTTTATGGAATTAAGTCAATTGATTTATCAAAATTCTTTAAAGCCACTAACATAATTTTAATACTATTTGCAGCTGGATTGATAACTTATGGAATCCATGAATTAATTGAAGCAGGGATAGTTAACCCAATAATAGAAGAAGTATGGAATATCAAACATATCTTACCAGAAACATTCCCAGATGGCAATCCCGTCACACCAGAATGGCTTGAAATAATTGGTTCGTTATTAAAAGCCTTATTTGGTTATAATGCGAATCCTTCTTTATTGGAAATTATAATATATCCAAGTCTTCTAATTTTAATTGGTCTCGTTTCATTGACACTGTGGAAACGTACTACTAATATTACTATTATAGAATTAGAAAAAGAGCAAATCAAAATTTCTTAAACCTAATTTTTTTATTTAGAAATGCTAAAATTGAATATCTAAAATTATTTTAGAAATGGTTAATTCTTATAATTATGGTTGATACAACCAAAGCAGTAAAAGAAGTACAAGACAAATATAAAGTAATTGGTAGAACCGAAGAATTAAGACAAATCGTTTTAGCACATTCAGTAAGTAAGAATCTATTAATTGAAGGAGAAGTGGGAGTCGGTAAAACTAGATTGTCTAAAGCAATTGCAGAATTTTATGACTCTAATTTTTATCGAGTTGATTGCAGTGAAGAATTACTTCCTCATAACCTTGTTGGATTTTTTGAGCCACCTCTAGTAATTGCAAAAGGATACATTGAAGATTCATATAAATTCGGCCCTTTAGCTTTAGCTATGATGAATGGGGGGTGTTTATTCATAAACGAAATAAATAGGATGCCAGAAAGCACACAAAATTCTTTACTTACATCATTGGATGAAGGAATACTTGATATCCCTAAATTAAAATCTATTAAGGCTCATAAAGATTTCTTTGTTATCGCAACTCAAAATCCTACTGCGCATGTTGGAGTCACAGTTTTAGGAGAAGCATTAAAAGATAGGTTTATATGGATTAATTTAAATTATCAAAGTCCCAAAGAGGAAATTTCAATTATCAAACAAGAGTCCAATTTGAACAGTGGTAATGCTGATAAAATTGCTGTAATATCACAAAATATTATTCAAATAACAAGAGAAAGTACTTCAATTCGTAGAGGGAGCTCTATTAGAGGAGCAATAGATTTAGCAACTTTAATAACACAATATGATAACGATAATAGTAGTAAAAACTGGATCGAAGCAGCAGTCATGGCATTATATAACAAAATTGAACTTGAAGATGGTTTAACTCAATCCAAAAAGGAAATAATCACAAATATTGTTTTAGCTGTATTAAATAAATCGGATTTTCAATAATCGATGATTTCTCTGAGGAAGATTCTGAAGAGATTGAGAAAAGACTGCATGTTAGATTAACTGAAAGCAAGCCAGATAAGAAGATTTTAGAGTATGAAATAATCCGAAAAAAAAGAAAAAAGCCTGATTATTATAAGCACCTTGCCAACACATTAGATTATAAGCAAATAAAGGAATTAACATATCTAGCAATACAACACAAAAATCTTGAAGCTCTAATAGGTTTATTAAAGGCGAACGTGTATGCTTCGACAGATGCTTTAGACACTGAAGAAGGAGTAAAATTTTTCTCGGAAAAAGCTGCTGAATCAGGAGATTTTATGCCAGAAATCTATTTTTTTATAAGACGTCCTATTTCAGAGAAATATAAATCAATATTTCGGCGATTAGCACGCCAAAGTATTTTAAAATTGTCTCTAAAAATAACTAGTAGAGGTATTAGAGGTCAATTTAAAAAAACTGTTCCCTATTATCAAATGGGTATGCCTGAATTTAGTATGGATGAAACTATTCAACATAATCCATTAAAAATCTTTAATAAAAACTTAAACTATAAAGATATCTATGGAGTAGAAAGAAAACGGCAAAAAAGAAAAGTAGTATTGATACTTGATACAAGTGGAAGTATGTATGGCCGTTTACTACTAAATGCTGCCCTTACTACTAGTGTTTTGGCTTATAATATGGAAAAAGAAGATTTTGCCATTGTTTTATTTAATTCAACTGCTATGGTTATGAAGAAAATCAATCAGAAAAGGCCAATAATCTCTGTGATTGATGATATCTTAGACTCCGAAGCCATGGGATTTACAAACATCTATGTTGGATTAGAAAAGGGGCTAAAAGAGTTAAGCAAAATAAGAGAAAATAGAAAAAGCCGTTTTGGTATATTAATAACTGATGGTATTTACAACCGTGGCGAAGATCCTGTAATTTTAGCAAAAAAATATCCAAAATTACATGTCATAGGAATGCCTGCTGATAATGATGCGGATCAAGGTGTTGAAACCTGCCGAGAAATTGCAAAAGCTGGACGAGGAAAATTTTACGCGGTTAGTGACTATAAAGAAATTCCACGAGCTCTTATAGAATTATTATCACAGACTTAATTAAATTTTAAATCTTTCATTCGAATAAAATATCTTTATAATCTTTTATTGTTATATGAATAATAATACAATAAATCTTTTTGATGATAGTCTTAAAATAATCTTAATTCTCATAAAGGTACCTAAAATTAAATTGGTGTATAAAATATAATAACAGAAGAAGAGCCCCGTTATATTTTCAAAATTTGTTTGATCGGTGACGGTGGTGTCGGAAAAACTTGTATTGCAAGAAGGTTATGTTTTAATACTTTTAGTGTGAATACCCAATTAACAGTAGGAATTGATTTTTATACTTATGATATCCCTATTATAATCAACGGGGAGGGATCTCCTTTTGTAAGGCTCTCAATATGGGATTTTGGAGGACAGGAGCAGTTCAAAAGACTATTTAAGTATTACATCAATGGAGCAAATGGAATTTTTTTAGTTTTTGATTTACTAAGAATGGAAAGTCTTGTTAAACTAGATTGGTGGTATGATAAGATAACAAATCACGGTCTTGATGAGAGTCCAAAAATTATAGTTGGCACTAAGCTCGACCTAGCTCAAGAAGAAAAACAATATAAAGTAGATAAAATAATTGTTGAGCAGTTCCTTAAAAATCACGATGAAAAAGATTATATCGAAACATCTTCTAAGGATAATGTAAATATCCAAAATGTTTTTATAGAGATCGTAAAAAAAATATTAGATATTCATGGTTTTGATTATGAAAAAATAGGATAAGAATCCTATCATGAATAGTAATTGATTAAATTTTCTTATTCAGTTATGAGATATTCCTCAGGGATTTTATGTCCATATCCTGCTTTTTTAAATTTTTGACCATTTTCAACATAAAGTTTAGTACCAAATTTGTTCAACCTATTTTTAGAATATTCCTTTTTTTTAATTGCGGGTACTCCAGCATATAAACAGAAGTCTTCAGTTTCAGTTCGTAAGACAGACCCTCCTGCTAAAGTACTACCCTTTCCTAATTTTCCACCTTGCAAAATAGAGGCATTTATTCCGACTAAAGAATTATCTCCAATTATACAGGGTCCATGACACATACAAGAATGACCTAATCTTACATTATCACCAATTTGGCAAACTTCATTTGGTCTTGAATGTACTACTACATTTTCTTGAATACTTGTATTTTTTCCTATAATAATTTTCCCCCAATCTCCCCGAAGTTTTGCTCCAAACCATATATTTGTATAAGCGCCTATTTCCACATCCCCAATTACAACAGCACCTTGAGCGATAAAAACAGTAGGGTGAATTTTAGGTATTGTTCCGTTGAAAGGACTTTTAATTATCATCGCTTATCAACTTAAAATTAGAATATCTAAAATATATTATGTATTTTAGATAAAATTTTTGTTGAGAGAGTTATAGATTTTCTGATATATATATCAATATTATATCAATTTTATAGTAACACTAGACAACTTTTATTTTAGTTAGTAATTTATTCATTGGTTCTAAGAATTAACGAGTACATTCATTTACTCCTGAGATACTAAGAAATATATATTCTTTCAGTGTTTGCTAATGAGACTAAGAATTCGTTTTTATTTGACTTAATTTCGTTTTTGTCAGATGAAATACTAGATTAAACTTTTCTGTCTATGACAACCACACGAAAAATCTGTTGCAACTATGGAACTTATATTCTTAATTAAATTGATAGATACATAGCTACTTCCTTAATTTGTGAGTATTAAACACTAAAAAAAATTATAATAATGACAGGTGTATTTCAACTGGCAAAAATATCTCAGTTTTTATCAGATTTAAAAAATTCCAAACATTTAATTCGAATGACGATTGTGGGAGATGGCGCAGTAGGAAAAACAACATTAGTTCAAGCTTTACTTAAAATAACAGCTGATCATAATCATAACCATTCTACTGGTCAAAGAGTTTTGAATAATAGAAAAATAACTCGTACTCCGTTTATGGAAATCGAATCTTGGACTTATAAAGATTTAGTTTTTCAATGTTATGATTTAGCAGGACAAAGAACTCCGGGTATGCATCCGTTAGATCTCTTACAAAATCACGTACTTAAATATATTGATATTTTCATCTTTGTTTTTGCATTAGATCGATATGAATCTTTTTCAAATCTTAATAATTGGCTCCGATTGATGAATTTAGAGCATGGTTTAAGAAGTAACAATGGTGGATTTCTTCTGGTGGGAAATAAAGTTGATTTAGAAAGAAATGTTTCAAAGGAATTAGTCCTCACTTTAGTTGGTGAAGATAGATTCTTTCACACTTATGTTGAAACATGTCCTATTTACGGAATAGGCATTGATGAGATGTTGAATGAAATTGTTCATTTAAGTAAAAGACTCCTTATTATATGTGAATAAGGAGATATGATAAGTATTAGATTTATTGGAAAGATAAATGCATTAAAAATGGTGTTGCTATAAGAAAAGACCTCATTATCAATCTGAAATTTGAATATATAAAATATATTTAGTATTGCTGGTGAGGGTTGTAGATACATTAATAATATCAATAACATAAAGGATAATTATTATATAGAAAATTATGGTATCCCTTGAATTTTTTTATTTTAATGTGATTAAATGATAATGATGTTATTTAAGTATAAATCACAATTAACTTTTTTCTATTTACATAATATTTAAATTAAAAATCACCCTTAATATTTAATGTAGATGTAACATAGCCATTTTCTTAAATAGCGAGCTTTTTTAATTATTTAATTATTAATATAACAGGTGTATTTCAACTGGTAAAAATAACCCGCTTCTTATCTCAATTAAAAATTACCCAACATTTGATTCGGATGACGGTTGTGGGAGATGGGGCAGTAGGAAAAACAACGTTAGTTCATGCTTTGATTCAAAAAGCAACTGAATACAATCATAGTGATTCAGGTATTAAAGAATTGAAAAAAATAACTCGCACTCCCTTTATTGAGATAGAAACTTGGACTTATAAAGATTTAGTTTTTCAATGTTATGATTTAACTGGACAAAGAATCCCAGGTTTGCATCCGCTAGACCTCTTAAAAAATCAAGTGCTTAAATATATAGATATTTTCATCTTTGTTTTTTCATTAGATATGTATGAATCATTTGAAAATCTTCATAATTGGATACAATTGATGGATCTAAAGAATAAATTAAAAGATGAAAATATGGGATTTATTCTGGTAGGAAACAAAGTTGATTTAGAAAGAAATGTTTCAAAGGAATTAATTCAGTCCTTGGTTGGTGAGGATAAATACTTTCAGACTTATATAGAAGCGAGTTCTATATATGGAACAGGTATAGATGAAATATTGGATAAAATTGTTAATATGGGTAAAAAACTACTTAATTTAAGTGATTAGAGAGATTACTTTTGTAATATAAACTCTCATCTTCTAAGGAAAATATATAAGATGAGGTATTAAAATGACCGAGATTAATTGTAAAATTTGCAATAAAAGAATTAATTTTGATCTTCAAAATCCTGATACTTTTATTCATAAATCTGAATCAGGGAATTTAATGATTGGAAGATTATATACAATCAGATTAGGTCATCAAACTGATTCAGGAACATCCCACATAAATGTTGTAGTTGTTGATGAGAATGGAGAATATCGGGCTCATAAAGATTATTATGAAGAAAAAGTGAGTGCTAAAGGTGCTCCTGATCTATGGAATAATCTTCAGCGTTCTATTCCATTAGAACTTCGATTATATTTATCTTTAGCAAGTGATGAAGAGAAAATAATTCTTTCTTCTTTATCAGAGCTCTCCACTAAAACACCCCTAAAATGGTATGAATCCTTAAAAGAATTAAGGGATAATCATCCAACTAGTCAATTAATAACCTTCTTAGCTGTAAAGTGGGGTTTTATAATAGGAAAAGGTAAAGAACTTCTTAATTATAAATATGAACCAACTTTTTGGAGTTATCCAATATATTTACGCTTACAAGCAAGGTTTTCAACCTCATCAGAATTAACATTAATAGCTAAGAGAATAGATTTTGAATCTGCTCCTTTAATCATTCAATTAGAAGCGGCTGTTGCAAAATCAGAAGTTTTTCTTCGTTTAAGTAATTATGACCTTTTAGAAGGATTATATGATGAATGTCAGAAAAAATGGGGTAGTCAAACGTCTATTGAAGTAAAGACAGGATTAATGCTATTGCAAGGATATTATGGTTTTAGATTATATTTTCTTGGTAGGATAAATGAAGCAATAGACGTAATAGAACCAGTCTTTAATTTTGGTCAAATTTTAGGTAACCGAGAAATTGTTATGGTTGTCGGTAACTTTTATGCTGCTGTTAACCAATCTAGTGGAGATCTTGAAAAAGCACTACAAATCTTTGAAATTGTATTAAAGGTTAGTGAAGAAATCGGGGATGAACGAACTAAAGCTGTTATTTCTTCAAATATGTCTGTGATAGAATCCAAACAAGGGTTATATGATCAAGCCCTGAAACGCCAAAGGACGATATTAGAATTACCAATTGTTAAGGAAGAATTTTTTATTAGAATCTCTTTAATGAGCATAATCGGTGAAACACTTTTTATTTCTGAACGTTATGATGAGTCAGAAGAATTATGCAAAAAAATTCTCTTAGAAGAAAATTTACCTACATATTATAAAACTGATATTCTTTCGACTCTTAAAAGAATTGCTGGTAAAACTGACTCTCTTGAACTATTAGATTTTACACGAAATTATATTCCAGAGGATTCAGAATTCTTAGATTCACCCGTAGGCAAAATTTTTATGCACGATCTCCAAGCAGTTGAAGGTGAATTGCGGGGCAACTGGTCAGAATTGATAGATCACTTAAAAGAAGAAAGAGAAATTATGTTTAAGAATCAATCTGTTGAAGATGCTAGTGATGTTGAAATTAGGCTTGCAGAAGGTTATTTTAAATATTTTCAAGAAACGGGAAATCTTGAATACTTGAATCATGCATATAACCATTTGGATTTAGCAAAAACTATAGCAATTGAAAATCAAAGTTATCTAGATCTATGTAGGTTGGTGATGCTCAAAGGATTGTTAGCAGCAGAAAGTAAATTACCAGTACAAGCGAAAATATATTTCGAAGAGGCACTAAAAACTGCACAAGAACATAATTTATTAGGTTTAGAAAAAGAGATAAATGAAAATCTAGAAATGCTAAATACAGGTATTATTGAAAAATCAGCTGATTCTGTATTACGCAGAATGTTTCAACGATTAACATTTAGAAAGTCTGAAGACAAAAAAACAAAAAAGAAAAGTGTTATTTATTCACTGTTTATAGGAACACAAGATTCTGCCTGGGAAATAATATTACGAAATGAAAAGAGTGGTTCTCTTAACGATACTATTTATCTGGTAGGAATTCATGATCTGTGGAATAATATACGGAAAACTATGATACAACAGCAAATAAATTATTTCACCGTTCGTAGAGGAGCTGTATTAATAGAAAATTCAACTCATTTTCAACTATTTGCTTTATGTGATCAATTGGATTATCTTACTAGATTAACAATTCAAAATCTCTTACCAGAATTAGAAGAATTTTCTTTCAGGCATATTCCAGAAGAATTAGAGGATAAAGTGTTGAAAATGCTTAACAAGGATATCGGTAAGTTTTCTAAAGTAGAATAACCTTGATATTTAAATTTAAAGGCAGAGTATCGATCATCGTATTTGTGAGCTTATATGGCTTACTATGGTCAGGAAGAGTAAAAAATATAAAAAGTAAGGGTACTAAATAAAATATTCCTAAGCAAAAATATAAGCCTAGCATTAAATTTGTGAGTAAATTAGACCAATACGAGAATTCAGAAGAGTAAATTCAAAAAAATTCATACTTATAGAAAATAAAAGAAATATTTTTTTTCACTAATCTGCTTATTAAATTATAGCAAAATATTCTTATTATGGACTTTTTCACTCATACAGTTTTTGGAGCTTTAATATACATCCTCTTTTTAAAGGAGGTGACCTTTGAATATATCTCTATAGCTCTTTTTTTCTCAGTGTTACCAGATTTGGATATTTTCTTATTCCCATTGAAAAGACTATTTAAATCGAATTATCTTGAACATCGCGGAGGTTCTCATTCATATATTATTGGTATAATAATCTCAGCCATTCTAAGCATTTTTTTCTCAATTTTTAGAAATAGATCATTTTTTATAGCATGGATAATAGGGTCAGCGTTCTATGGATTACATGTATCAATGGATCTCCTTACTACTACGAAAATCCCATATTTATATCCGATTTCTAAAAAGGAATATAGCTTTTATGTCGAAAAAGCGGGTAGCTCCTTTACTTTCCTAAATTCATGGATCTTTCTTATTATCCTTATTCTAATGTACCATAATTCTGCATCACAATCCCTTTTTGTTAGTGCTATTAACTTTTATACCTATTTTTTTCTAATCTATTATTTATATCGAATTCTTATGAAAATTTGGATAAATTTACATCTTAAAGATAATCAGAAATACTTTCCGGGAGTTTTTCCATTTTTTTTCGTTATCTATGAATACGAAATTACACATAAAGGGATATCATTGCGCGTTGAAAAAATGTCACACTTTTCAAAATCTAGGGTGATATATAAAAACCAATCTGTCTTAGATTCAAAAGAAATGGTTTTTTTCAAAAAGGGTATTGAATTGTGCAATGGATATTATTACTATGCAAAATGGACTATTGTACCATTATTCTTTAGAAATGAGGGCGTATTTTCTATAAGATTTTACTTTTTAGAGACGATGGTACATGGTAGGACCAACTATATTCAATTTGATTTCGATACATTTACTCAGGAAGTAATTGATTTTAATCGGGGTTATGGACGTATCCAACATTAGTATTTTATTTTGAGAATAGTTTTCTAAATTGGAATGAACACAATTATCAAACTTTTTCTTTCTATTTTGAATAAAATATCAACAGATTATTGGATTAATTTCTCATGAAGGTGCAGTATTTTAAATTAATAATCTAAGAATTAAAACTTTTAAAAAAAGGATACCGTTTTTTAAAGGAGTTTTGTTTCTGAAGTAGGAGTTGGGGTTTTTATTACTAAGAATCGAAAAATTTTTTCAGATTCATTTAATAACCTGTGGGAGATTTTAGCTGGACTAAAAATAAGTTGATCTTTTTTAACATTTTCTCTTTCTTTTCCAATCTCTACAACACCATTACCTTCAAGAATGTAAAAATTCACATCTACAGGAGTTAAGTGTCTTTTAAGAGCTTCTCCTGGTTTAAGTTCAATGTGAACAAATGTTGCATGTTCAAAATTAAATAATTTTTTTATAGCTACTTTATGAGGTGTATCTGCAATTTGAACATCTTTAATATCTACTATTTTCATTTGTTTTTTACCTTTATTTTCAATTTTCAATAAAGAAATATTTAGTTATACAATTTAAAGTTTAATATGATATAAAGTTAAGAATGAACATCTTCGAGATTAAATTATAATTTAAATTAAGTTTTAACTGCTAGATTGAAGATAACTTTCAGTAAGTTTTTTATAAATTCGTCTCATAGTTTCAGAAAGAGCAGATTTAGATATATGAAGCGTTTTAGCAAACTCGCTTAATGAAATTCTTCTTGGAATATCAAAATATCCGTTTTTACTTGCGGTATTTAATATTTCATTTTGTCTACTAGTAAGTAGTGCAGATTTATGGTAATACCCTATACTCTTAATAGTAGCTTTAATCCCTTTTTTTTCTAATTGTGTCATGAAGTGATCTACCTTGAACCGATCAGTAATTGCCTTTATTCTTATTTTCCCTTCTTTTACCAAGATTGGATATATTATTAAAAGCTCAGTTTTTACCAACGTGTTTAATATCCATGGATCTACCACCTTTACATTTAATAATACAAGTTCTTCTCCTTCAAATAAGATTTGGGAAGAAATTTTAGTTGAGCTTTCTTTAAAGTCTGAAATAAATCGTGTAACAGATGGACCATTTATCTGATATAAAGTTAATCCAGTTTTATCATCAATTAGAAATTTAGATAAGATATAAAAATTTAACTCAGGATATTTTTTGTTAAATTTAGCTAACCATTTATCTTGAGGTATATCTATTTTAAGTTTAATTTGAACAATATCTTGAGACATATTATAATAAAAAATGCATTTAAAAATATACTTTACCCGTAAAGGAACAAAAATTTTTCTCTCTAATCCTTTTAATTAATTAAAATAAATAAAAAAAATAACTGATTAAGTTGATTTTACAAAAATCTGGATTTGATATTGCAACAGCAATTCCCATGTTTATATTATGGATTGCAATATCTATCGTGGCTTTAATTTTAATTAATAAAGGAAAGTTGAATAAAAAGTATAGCATTATCATTTATACAATTGTGGTTGTTCTTGGAGGTATTATTTTAGGTGGTATACCCAATTCTGTTTTACCAATTCAAACCATTCTTTCGGCTATTGGTATGAGCACGCCTATTATTACCATTCTCCCCATGATTGTAATCTTAATAATATTACTACTAACAGTATTATTATTCGGTCGCATATTCTGTGGTTATGCTTGCCCAGTGGGAGCATTACAAGAGCTTATTTCAAAAATTAAATTTAAGTCGAGCGTTAAAAAGCAAAAATATGTGAAATATAAAATTGATATTTCCCTTAAAACCGCAACTATTATACGATGGATTTTCTTTGCAATTGTAATCGTATTAGCGATTTTTTGGAGTTTTTCAGTCATACAAATAATAAATCCTTTCACTGGCTTTAGAATTTTTACTAACCCTTTTGTTCCCCTGTTTTTAATTCCCGGAATAACATTATTAATTGTAACTATTACTAGCTTTTTCGTATATCGTCCTTGGTGCAGACTTTTCTGTCCATTTGGAGCACTTGCTTCTTTAGTAGGTCGTTTTAGCCGAAATAAATACGTGAGGACAGAAGACTGTAATGAATGTGGATTATGTGAAAAAATTTGCCCTACTCATCAAGCAGAACGAGATAGTAAAAAAGAAGAATGTTATTATTGCAATAGATATGTTGATGTTTGTCCTCAGAATGCAATAAAACTGGGAAAATAATTTAAGCTCAAATTATTTATAATATTTTTTTTTAATTTGCGGTTCTTGCTATTTCTTTACCGAAATCTACACATTTTTCTAAACTTTCATCATCAGGGTTCCATAAAGCGCGAATACCATCATTAATTACAGAAAATCCACTCTTTTCTAAATGTTCCTTTATAACCTTTATTGATTCTCCACTCCATCCATAACAGCCGAATGACGCCGCTTTCTTGTTTTTAAAACGCATTCCCTTAATCATCTCCAAAATTTCGGCAACACCAGATAGAATTCCTCCACCAATAGTAGGTGATCCTACAAGAATAATCCTAGATTTAAAGATCTCTGTAATTAAGTCGTTTTTATCGGTTTTTGCAATATTATACAATTTAACATTAACTTTCTTATCAATTTCACGAATTCCTTTTGTAATTGCTTCAGCCATTCTTTTTGTTCCATCCCACATTGTATCGTATAATATTGTAATTTGGTTTTCTTGGTAATCGTTAGCCCAAGTTAAATATTTTTCTACGATTTGAGTTGGATTGTCTCTCCAAATAACTCCATGACTTGTTGCAATAATATCAATAGGGATTTTAAGATCTAAAACCTCTTTTATTTTTTTATCAACAAACGCACTGAAAGGCGTGAGAATATTAGCATAATATTTTATACATTCCGCAAAAAGTTCATCTTGATCAACAAGATCGTTATACATAAATTCATTGGCGTAATGTTGACCAAAAGCATCGTTGCTGAATAATATATTGTCTTTGGTCAAATAACATGCCATACTATCAGGCCAATGAAGCATCCTCATTTCTACAAAGATTAATTGTTTGCCATTTCCTAGATCTAACGTATCCCCCGTTTTTACTACTTGAAAATTCCAATTTTTATGATAATGTCCCCTTATTGACTTTACGCCATTTGCAGTACAATATATTGGCGTCTCTGGTATTCTTTCCATGAGTTCTGGAAGTGCTCCGCTATGATCAGTCTCCGCGTGATTTGTAATAACGTAATCAATTTTATTTAAGTCAACTTCTTTAGATAGATTCTCAACAAATTCTTTCGAAAAGGGCTTCCAAACAGTATCAATTAGTACAATTTTTTCTTCCTTAATTAAGTAGGAATTGTAAGTAGAACCACGATTCGTGGAATATTCGTTTCCATGGAATTTTCTGAGTTCCCAATCTATTTTACCGACCCAATAAACATTATTTTTTATTTTAAAGCTCATATACATCACTCAAATATTTTATTATTATTAATTTAATTAACAATATTTTTCTTCTTTTAAAAATAGAATTTCTCTAAAATATAAGCAATTCTAGATAGAAACGATCTTCTCTTATTTTTTGATTTTATTTGGAGAATAATTTTAGTGTCCATCTTGAACACCTAAAATAATCAAATTTTCAAGACTTTTTATACCTCTTATTTCATTAGCTTTGATAAATATAGAATCATTCTTTTTTAATTCAAATTCTCCGTCTTTACTGGTAAAAATTCCAGAACCATCCAATATAAAAAAAAATACAGCATAAGGTTCAGTGTGTGGTTGTATTTCTAGTCCTTTTTCTAAGCACACACGAACGATATTAAACATTTTTGATTTAATGATTTTTTTTAGAACTGGCTTTTTTGCTGAAAATATTATAGTAGATAATAGATTATCAGAAATCATTTTTTTCACCATTAATTACCTCATATTTTTTTCATCATCATCATTTTTTTCTTACTCCCTGTTTCGGATAATCTCTTAGGCATTGTTTTCTTATGTAAGATGTAATTTACAATAGATAATGATATTATCCAAATGATTAACATGAAGATGTCAAATGAAACTATGAAAAAATTATTCCCCTCCACGCAAAATCTTAACAAATCGGTTAGAAATGTTATGGGTGATAGAAAGGATATGAATAATAAATTGGATGGCATAGTTTGGAGAGGAACAAAAATTCCGCTTATAAATAGTAAAGGGAACTTAATGAGATTCACTATAATCATCACGTCTGAAGTCATATCTGTTGGGTGAGCAGCCACTAATAAACCTAATAGGGAACCTAAGATTGACATGAGTCCAATCCCAAAAAACATTAAAAATATTGTTATTAGTGAATTGAATCCAACTGAAAATATTAGTATAAAGATAATAGTAATAATTGAAGTAATAAATAATGAATAAAGAGTGGAAGCCAAGATTATCCCTAATAAAATTTCATTTAATGATATCGGAGAAGATAAAATCCTTTCTAAAGATTTTTCACGGGTTTCAATTGGTAAGACAACAGGACTAATTGCCGTAGCTGTGAAAAAAGACGTCATTGCGATAATCCCAATAAATACAAGATTTAAAGAGATTTCCCTCCCAATAACCCACGAGAGAGTCATAAAGAAAGGAAACATTAAACCAAAAATTAGTACTGGCCCCTTTTTAATATACAAGGTTATATTTTTCTTACTTAAAAGCCAAATTCTAGTTAAACTATCCTGAATCATTTATTAGCCACCCCCTCCTCAAAAGCTAAGTCATCTTTTATTAGATGAATAAATACCTCTTCTAACGATGTTTCTTTTATTTTTAAATCAGAAATCTTTATGTTGTTTTCCTTTGATGTTTGATATAAGTTAGATATATCCTTTAAAGCGTTGGTGCTAGAGAATACATGATAACCGTTTTTATCTTTAACAAGTTTAACTATTTTGGATAAAATTCTTTCTTGTTCAGTGGATATCACGCCGTCAATTTTAAATAGAATTGTTGAAGTAGATTTAAACTGTTCCCGTAGGGTATCTGGACTCTCATCAGCAATGATTTTTCCCTTATTCATGATTAAAATTCTATCGCATAGATTCTGAGCTTCTCGCATATCATGAGTAGTAATAAGTATTGTTTTACCTTCCTCTTTCAATTTAAGAATTTGGTTTCTCATTAGATTAACAGAAATTGGATCTAAACCGCTGGTAGGTTCATCAAGAATTAGAATAGGTGGATCATGAAGTAAGGCAAGACAGAGATTTAAGCGCTGTTTAAGTCCCTTTGAAAGTGTTTTCGTTTTAGAATACACCTTATCTATCAAATTAAATTGAGTTAAAAGTTTTTTTGAGCGTTTTTCAATCTCATCTTTTGAAATTCCATATATCCCACCTGAAAACATGAGGTTTTGCCATACACTGTAATCTGAAAAAGCATTGCTAATTTCAGGGACGATTCCAAAATTCTTCTTATATTTAGTTGGATTATGTATCACATCATCTCCAAAAATTTCAATTTTTGCGTTGTTTTCTAATTGAAAAACACCCGTCAATAATCGAATTGTTGTGGTTTTACCGGCACCATTAGGACCAAGAATTCCAACGATTTCACCTTGATTAATTTCAAAAGAAACGTCGTTTACAGCAATGAGGGATCCAAATCTTTTAATTAAGTTTAAAACCTTAATAGCAACTAATTCTGTAATCAAATTTTGATTTTGAGAAATTTCAATCACTTAATCTTTTTTGTTACTTTAATATTATAACTAATAAGATTAATTAGGGAATAAAAAAATTTTTTATCCTTTACATGTAAAGCTCATTCAAAAGGAATTATATCAATTTCATTATTCATGAAGCACTTAGCTCTTTTAATATAAATATTAAAAATTTAAACTCTTGTACCTTTTTTATAATAGAACAAACTTATTTTTATAAAGTAAAATCTTATTTAAAGAGAGAATAGATTGGTAAGACCCCCGACAGAAAAAAATATTTGCCTTCGATGCAAAGGCGCACGATTATTATGTGGGAAAAAAACTTGCCCAATTCTATTAAAAACGTCTGTAATGAAATCCTTAGTCCCCTTTGAATTAGATAAAACGAGAAGAGATGTTGAAATATTTGGAGCGAGTCCTCCTGGTTTCTTTGTTGGTCATTTTAATTATCCAAACGTATATCTTGGACCACTCGTTCCATTTCAAGAATTTGAAACTGGTCTTAATATTTCAGATTATCACATCTTAGATGCACCAGAATTATGGTTTGGGAAAGAGATGATTGAAGTAATTAAATATAGAAGTAGTTTAGTAAGGAGTAATTTTAAACTTAATGTAAACATAGGTCGAAGGTCAAGAAAAAACACACCTTCATTGAAAACTCAAAGACTATTGGAAACATCGCAAGAATTATCAATGGCTGCTCGTCCTGTAGATACTGAAACAAAATTGGAACGTATGAATTTAAGAATGATGATGGATAATCATGCTTTACCTATGGGACCTTCTGGAGTAACTGAAAAGATAGAAATAACAGAAAATACTAAAGTTCATCCTCAAGTGGATTATTGTGTTTCAGATACTGATTTAAAAGCATCCGAGGCAGTTTCAGAAAATCTATACTTTAAGGGACACGTTCCAGAATCAACAATAAAAAGAGTTTTCTCAGCAGGATTGCTTGGTGAGAAAAAAAGACGTAGAATAGTACCGACAAGATGGTCGATTACCGCTGTTGATGATATCATCTCAAAAGCTCTAATTAAGGAAATAAAAAAATTTCCAGAAATAAATGATTACAAGATTTTTGAGGCAACTTATCTTGATAACCATTTCAAAATTTTACTTTTTCCTGGAAAGTTCATTTACGAAATGAATGAAGTATGGGCACCAAATACTTTATGGAACATTTCCCTTGACGGGAGAAATCGTAATTTAAAACCTCAGATAATGACTGATTTCGAATTTTATCGTGGAAGGAAATCTTATGCAAGCAATATCACTGGTGCTTATTATGCTGCAAGAAAATCTGTATGCGAATATCTTCATAAGATCAAAAAGCAAGCAAGAGTCCTTATTTTTAGAGAAGTTTCTGGAGGTTATATTGTTCCGTTGGGTGTATGGGTAATACGAGAAACCGTAAATAATGCTATGTGGACAAGTGAACCAGTCATTTTAGATAATTTCCGTGATGCTGTTAAAACTATGTCAGAAGGGTTCATGGTTGAATATAAATATTGGAAAAATAGTAGTAAGTTAATTAATTTTATTAAAACTCAAAGGACTTTAGATAAATTTTTATAATTCCCATTATTTCGTTAATTATTCAATATTTTCTAAGGTTCTACTTCATTTTAAAATAATTGAGATTTTATATTATGGTTATAGATATTCATGTTCACCCTTTTTGTAAAGAAGCTCACTATGGTGACAAGAAAAAGATTGCTGCTGTTATGAGTGAGTATGATCCTATTACGTTAAAAAGAAAGAATCGGATGATAAACGCAATAATAGAATAATATACTCTTGATGATTATATAGCAATAATGGATAAGTTTAATATAGATAAAGCTGTTATTGTATCTCTTAATGTCACTTCTGCTTACGGATTTTTAATGGTATCGAATGAAGATATAGCAGATTTTGTGAAAAGATTTCCTGATAGATTTATTGGATTTGCATGCATTGATGTTCCTGCAACGGACGCAATGGATCAGCTTGAATATGCTATCACTTCTTTAAATCTACAAGGTGTCAAGTTAGTTCCGCCAGCTCAAAAATTTGATATTTCTGATAAAAAATATGACCCTTTATGGCGAAAAATGATTGATCTTGATATTCCACTATGGACTCACGGAGGTCATCAAGTCTCATTTTATGGTTCTATTGCAAAATATGGACATCCTTCATTAATAGGTGAAGTGGCATTAAGACATAGAAATTTAACTATTATTATCGGCCATATGGGAGTTCCTTGGATGTGGGATGCATGGTCTGTGGTAATGAGACATAAGAATGTTTACATTGATATATCTGCATATACTAATCTTTATAATTGGTTTCCTTGGGATGCATTCATTTCGGAAGATCTATCTCACAAGATTCTTTTTGCTTCAGACTACCCTTTAAAACATTATAGTGAGATATTTAATGCTTTTGATAAAGTTCAAATTAATGATTCATTGAAAAAGGCAATTTTAGAAAAGAATGCTGTTAAATTATTAAGGTTAAGAAGATAAGTATAGATTTTGAAAAGATTAATCATTCCTTAAAATTTATAAATAAATAGTAAATTTAATACGACTGATTTTAAAGGAGTAACAGAAAAAATCATTGATAACGCAACTGCAGTTATTAATTCCTATGGTCCTGAGAAAATTCGATATATTAATTTTGCTTTTAACATACCTCTAATGTGTGATTGCATTGAAAATGCTGGTATGCCAATAATACCTGATCTTGGTATTTTTGAGTCATCTGATCCACTTGCAATTGATAAAGCATGTATCGAAGCAGAAATTAACGCTCCAGGCCTTCCATTTCTAGATCCCGAAGGATAGTGGACTAAACCCATTGAACCTGGTATTGAGAAATTTAAAGCGTTAAACCCTATGGTTGATACAGCATGGCAGATTGATGTTGCTGTTAAAAATAAACTTGGGTCTATAGACTATGAACTAGTTAGAATATAATTTAAATTATTTTTCTTTAAATTTTTTATAATTCTTTAAAAGTTACATATTTTATTTTTGATTTATTCTTTTATTGGTTTACTGAATAAATCGCCAAAAATATTAATTTTTCCGCTAATAATTCCCCGTGAAAGATACATAAATGGTGTATCTATAACACCAAAGAACCATTTAGTTAAAATTTGCCCCCAAATTATTGGCCAAATAGGCAACAAGCCACCAAATGCGATAGATACGAAGATAATACTATCCAATGCTAATGTGGGGATGTCACTAAATACATTTCTCAACCATAGATTTCTATCTTTTGTTAACTTTTTAAATTTGGCAAATAAAACCGCATCAAGGTTTTCTGTTATTAAGAAAGCAATCCAAGAAGTCCAAGAAGTTTGTTGTATTTTAAATATCTAATCTAATTTTTATGAAGTCAAAAATTAATATTCCGATTGTTGCTAGAATTACCTCAGCTATTAATACTTGAATAAACATCAACCAGACTGGCAATCCAAAAGCATAATTAAGTACAATCGCAACATAAATCGAAATTATAATCGCGTACAAAATTCCACCCAAATATTTCAGAAGTTTTTTTTCTCTAAGGATTGCAATACAATAAAGCGCTGGCACGTTCACGATACAACTAATTAAGTCAATCGCTCCTAAGGGTGAGCTTAAATTTACAAAGAATACTCCAATAACGTTTCCAATCAATCCTTCCCGAGGAAATAAAATACACATCCCTACAATTAGTTCAGCTACCCTGAATTGTAATCCAAGAAAGCTTATCGGTTGAAAAATATATCCTAGGGCGATATAGAGAGCAGCAGTAATAGCAGTTAATGCTACTTGGAGACTTTTATCTCTTTCTTTTAATTTTTCAAATTTAATATCCTGTGGTTCACTCATACTTTCCGATTCCATATTTTACACCTTTGATTTTCTATGATAATTCAATATATTGATTTAAAAATATAAATAAAGCCTATTACGAAAAAATTTTGGAAGAATATAATTAAAAACCGAAATTAGGACCTTCAGTAATACTAACCACATCTCAATCATCTTTATTTCTATTTATAGTCCCATCTTAAAGACCCTTAATATTAAAATATTACATAGTGTTGAATATTAGAAAAATTATAAAGTTTATTTCTTCAATTTTTGTTAAGTAAAAGAGTTTTTATTTTGAAATATACAATTGCTGAAAAAATATATGGTTAACCCCTTGGGCATCAATGAGAATGGAAAGTACGCAACGTTGGTGGAGTTATGAGTGATATTTTGCAGATTCAAACGTCGAACAACAATCCTACATGGCAAGCTATTAAAATGAAATGAGAGCAAATGGAATCAAAGACTTTCCTTAATATAGGGTTGAAATTTTGAAAAAGGTTCATTCTATTATTACTGAAAAAAATTCATAACAGAAGGCGGATTAGAATTTTTGATTAAGAATATAAGAAAGGGTCTAATAATTCCAGCAAACATAGAATAATTTTCAAAAAAAAATAAATTCTTTTTTCTATTTAGATTATGCATCTTTAATTCAAATTAAAATTTAACAAAGGGAATTTGATATTAAAAAAAACGATGTCCAAATCACCCTCAAACTAATATCAAGATTTATTAGAGGAGGCACTGGTACTTTATCTGAAGAATTACGTAAGAACATCAGTGTAATTCATTATTACAATGAAATTGTAAGATTTTGGAATAAATTGAATTTTATTGTTAAAAAAACAATTAAAAACCCTAACTCTCTTAAAATTGAGAAAATTCCTCAATACTTATATATTACTTATAGAGTATTATGGGAGCATGCTTCTGAAAAACGTATTGCTACTGAGTTAGAAGTGATTGATAAAGAATTCTTAAAAAGAGTTAGAACTTTTTCTTGGGATAAAGCTCTCATTCATAAAGATGAGAAAGAACGCCTTAGCATTTCAGCAGCTATCCCTAGTTTCATGATTGATCATCTCCATCCCGTAATGAGTATTGATTTCATTAGACGTAATTTCAAAATTATGAACGGATTACAAAACGAAATTGAAATTACAGTAAGAGCTAACAAACTTTCCATAAAACTAAGTTCCACAGATATTCCACAGCAAATCAAAGATAATTTCAAAAAGAATAAAATTGGTTATCGTAAAGATATCGATATTCCAGAACTCTTTTGGATACCTCTCTCCCAAAAAAAGCGAGTAATAAAAAGTTCTTTTTATCAAGATGGAAATCTAATTTTTCAAGACAAAGCTTCTGCAGCTGTAGTTCAAATATTATCACCTCAACAAGAAGATAAAGTATGTGATATGTGCGCTGCCCCAGGAATAAAAACAAGCTTAATCGCACAATATATGAATAATGAAGGTTTCATTTTAGCAGGGGAATTTCTTACTCCACGTACAAAGATGATGAGATCATTGCTTAACTATTTAAAAGTTTTGAATGTACACATCATTAATACAGATAGTATAATTTTTCCCATCCGGTTTCAAAATTATTTTGATTATGTTTTACTAGATGCCCCTTGTACTGGTTCTGGAACCTTTTTGACGAATCCAGAATTAAAATGGCGCCAAAATGAAAATTTTTTACACCAGAATGTTGTTTTACAAAAAAAACTACTTGAGAGTGCTCTAAATCTTTTAAAACCTAATGGAATTTTAGTATATTCTACATGTAGTTTTTATCCAGAGGAGGGTGAATTACAAATTCTAAATTTTATAGATCAACTTGAGCCTTTAGATTTGCCAAAGTGGTTTTCTCCGAGTTATAAAATTAAAAACAAATTAATTAAGGGAACAGGAAGGCTGTTTCCCTCAGTTCATCATACTCAAGGATTTTTTATAGGAAAATTCAAAAAAAAAGGATAAATGCTCCCATTATGGTAAAAAGGAAATTTTGGACGGTAGGTCAGATTGATGCTACTGGTGTGCGAGGCCCACATGAGAAAGAACTTGAAGATATTAGTAAAGCAAAAACCCCACTCTTTATAAACTTAGATATGGATCTCTTGAAAGATATCGTAAATAATGAGCTTGGGGGTAAAATCGAAAATATTGGATTTAATGAGGATTGGACAATTAATATTGAAATGTTTCCAGAAGTAGATATTCATATGGCTTATTCATATTTTGGAGATGAGTTTGGTGATGGTCTTGAGGCTGAATTCAAATTTTTCTTTTCTGGAAAGCGAGTTTGTTGGGTTCCTGGAGAAGATAGCGCTACTTTTATTGATATTGTCATGGATCTCATCGAAAGGAAAGTCAGAGATCAAGAACCTTTTGAAAAGAATTATAATAAAAAAACAGATTTAATGGAAAGAGTTTTAAAACAAAGAAGTGAACCATTTTCTCTTCTAAAAGAGGATGATAAAGAGAAATTATCAGCTTTTCTAGGAGCAGAAGTCTCGAAACTAGAAAATGGATGGCGAATTAAAAAAGAATTTTTCTCAGAAATTTTCATTGAAATTAATTGGGATAAAAATATATTAGATATTAAATTTTCAGGTGAAAAACTTTCTAAAAATATAGATAGTTATCATGTGGAGTTTGTAGGTATCTTTTTTCTCAATCACATACTTAGATTTATTACTATAAGTAATATGGATAAAGATCTGCCTGATATATGTTACAAAATGTTCTCACGCTATTATACAAAAAACAGAAATTGGGATCATAGAATAAGATAAAATTAAAAAAGAATAGTAGAAAAAAAATGGTTTAAATTGCTGTCCAAAGAATTGATCTTCCCTTTTTATCAGCACGCTTAATTTTCTTCGAATTTTCTAAATCTGACATAATTTTCCAAATCTGAGAATTACTTAACTTAAAATATTTTCTCAATTCAGGAGTTGTCATTTTGGTACCATTCAATAAATTCGGGATTAGTCTTTTAATTTCTTCAATAGTGTCTTCATCAGAATCATTAGTATTCTTATCGTCGGTTTCATCTATTTCCATTTCTGTTATTATTCTAGATGCGATTTTATTTAATTGATTTATGTTATTATCAATTACATTTTTGGGTTTCATAAAAAGACAACATAACTCTAAATCTTTAGGAAATGCAACAATATAGAATTTATCATATAAAATTGCTCTAGGTTTCTTAACTGATTCATTTCCACCTCGAAAAGCCAAATAGAAATTCATCGCAAAATCGTCTAAATTTACACTTTTATTTCCCTGCGAAAAGTCTTTTTTCCATTTAAGAAACGGACCATCTATCATATCAAAACCAATTAATGCTGCTCCAAAAATTTCATTTTCAGTAAAATTCATTCTTTTAATCTCCTCCTGATAGCTATTTTATTTAATTCTTTTTTAATAATATTCATCACTTTCAATCGTTCTGAAGGATTTATAGCAGTTAATCCGTAAGTTTTAATGTGCAAAATATCTTCAACTCTTTTATAATCCATTCGACCCTCACTTTTTACTAAATCTTGTTTGTTTGCGATTGCAATGATAGGACATTCTTTTCCTACAAAATGGCAAGCATAATTAATGAGTTCTCTTGAATTTAATACATTTCTTGGAGTTGAGTCAGTGACAATAAATATAATATCAGACCCTAAAAGGTAATCTCTAGAATAAGTTTTCAAATAACTCTTTTGACCTCCTAGATCCCATAATCTCAAAATATAGTCATCAACTTTAATAGTTTTTAAATCTAAACCATGAGTTGGAAAATATAATCGATCTATTTCATTTTGAGCTAAAAGTTTCGCCAACGTTGTTTTTCCTGTAGCAGGATAACCTATTAAACTAACCTTTGCCAGCTTATCTATTTCAGAACTCAACATTTCAAATCATTAAATTCGATGATTCTTTAAGAAAAAATGAGATAAAAAAAGAATATGAATCCAGATATTATTTAGATAATATCACAAAAAATAATAAAAAAAAGGGTTATTTTTTTTTCAAAAGAAACTTTTTCATCCATTTGGGAAGTAAGAATCCTCCATACCAACAAATTGCGCTTGTTATTAAAATCAGTCTAGTTATAATTATAGTAACCTCATTAAGAGGAATAGCTGAATCTAATAATGCTCCAACTGTAAAAGTAATATAAGCGATTATTAATAGTTTCCCTTTAAGTTTAACCTCTGGATCTTTAGATTTTAGAGAGAGATTAGCAAAAAAAAGGCCACTTATTACAACTATCAAGAGAAAAGATATTAGATATATCATAATGAAAGAATTATACCTAACATCAACAGGGGGATTTAATTCTCCTATTAAATTTGGTTCTACAAAAAGAAATGTAAAGAAAAGAATCTCAAAGATTAATCCGTATAGAGTAAATATCAAAAGTATTAGTTTACGTTTTTTAGTATATAAAAATTCTGTAAAAGCCAATAACCAAAAAATAAGTGTAAAAGGCACTAAAATATTCCCAATTGTAAAATATGCCTCTGGAGTGATTCCAACACCGTTAGATAAAGCTACAAGAAAGGACAAGCTTGAACTCCACCATGGACAACTGATGAGTATCCAGGTCATTCCAACAAAAAAGTAAATCCTTTCCTTATATTTAAAGTATCTTGAAAGAATTATAAAACCAACTAATAGAGAGATCGCTACAAAAATAAGAGAACATACACCGTTTATGGTGTCTAAAGGACTTAATGACATATTCCAATTTTAAATTCATTTTTATTGTTATAAATAAGAATTAGAGGTTGGATTATATATAAATATTGAAACTTTTTGAAATAATTCAAACTCAAAAATCTAGATATTGTACAAAAATATTAACAATATCAATGAGAGAAACGTAGGAGCAATTAAGCTAATCGTAAGTAGGCTCTGAGAGACCACTAAACATTCCTTAAGAGTGTCAATAATTGTATTAAAGTACTGTGGATTCCCCCAAATTTTCACTTGTTCATAAGAATCCTTGTATAAAAACTCAACTGGTTCTAAATTTTTTTCAGCTTCTTTAATTAATAGTTCTAATTTTTTTAGAATAAAATCGATTTGAATTTTATCACCTATCGGTGAGTAACCTCGACTAGAAAATTGTCTAGCAACTGTATGTGAATCAGACGTAGTAATCTCACCTTTTTCAATACCTCGATTTTGTAGCATATTTAAGATAAATGATCTAATTTCTAAAAAAGCATTATTTCCATCGAAATGAATCAAGACCGTTTTTTGACTATTTAAAGTATTTTTAAATAGATGTACAACTATCCCTCCAAAACCTATTCCGTCTTTTTCTGAATGTTCTTTCATTGGATCCTTAGCTACACCATACCGCAAAGTAGTCTTTTCAGTGACCTCCGGCTTATTTTTTATAATAAATCTCTCAGCTACATCAATTAAGTCATTTGCTTCAAGAGAATTTCTTTCAATTAGTATTTCATCACCAAGAATTGAGTTATGTGAATCAATAACTATTACGTCATTAAATCCTTGTTTCTTTGCGATATTGCGAATATTATTACCAACTTCAACTTGAATATCATCAGAAGGTAAAGGATGCCTTGTTAAAAAAAGAAGGGGTGTTTTGTCAACAACCATTCCAATGAGTTTAGCTGAATTCGAGATTTTCCTAGAAAAGTCAATAACTTCTGAAGTCCATTCTGATGAATTATTCTCAGCAACATTTTTTATATCTTGTTTCATGTGATCAAGTACTTTGTCAACTTCAAATTGAGTTGTTAAGTTTTGAGCATGTGTGTTAGTTGTATGATATACTGTAGTACCAGGTATGTCTGAGAATGCTTTATATATATGTTCAGGTAAATCAGACGATCCACAAGTCTTAAAAGGTCCAAAATGAACGTTTGGAATAACAAATAAACCTTTTATCCTTTTTGTTTCTTTACTTCGGATTACAAAATATTGAATTTTTACATCAGATTTTATACCCACTTTTTCAAAATAGCTCTCTATTAGACCATCATTCCCATCGGTCAGCATAGAAAGAACAAACGCTCTGATGAAAGAATATCCCCCCATTCCAGTTGCTTCCTGAAACATATTACTTACTCGGAACAATCCCCTCCTATAAGGGATCGCGAATAATAGAGCACAAATAACAAAGAAGAGTATGGCTTTAATAAAAAATATAATATCAAAAAATTGGAAAGTATAGAGACTATAAAGAATAATTGTAGATACAGGTTGAACTAAAGCCAGAATTAAATAACCAGGACGTCCAACCGTGGTAAATGAAAAATAAATAACAAACGCTACAATATATGAAAGAATAGTTCCCATTATAAGAAAAACTTCTTGGAGATTAATATCATTCAAAAGTATTGCAACCATCTGACCAAAAATGAATGTGATTTGAATTATTACACTGAAAAATGCATTCATTTGAATTGACCATCCAGTTGGTGGCGGTTTTAAAATAGGGGCTTTCTTTGAATAGAGTAAAATAGAAAATAAACTACCAAAACCGGAGGTCATTAAGAAGAGAAAAACAAAACGGAAAAAATGAAAGAAATCAAAATATCTTAATATTAAAAAATAGTTTAGTAGTAGAGATATAATACCAAGAGCAATTGGTGTGCCAAAAAATATAGAATACGCTAACTTTTTTGACGAAAAGAACTCCATATACGAAATTATTCCTGGAATTTGACGGGTTGTTTTTTTTCTTATGATCATGTATGATTGAATTGAATTAATTAAAAATGGTTATCCTTATTTGAAAATATAACTTCTATAGTATTGAATAAATGCATACAATTATATCTTTATGTAAAAAAATATAATAAATTATAAAAACAAAACATTTTTTTATTAGGAATATGGAACATTCACAAAAATTAATAAATCTCGCAAATAAACGCTTCGGCGATGTTCTTCGTGATGGCTTTAAATTATTTTCTCAAACTTATAAAACCTTAATCTTACCATTAGCCCTTTTTCAAGTGTTATTAATAGTTTTAAATATTTTTTTATTAACTGACCTTAGTATATATGTTAACAGTCTGGGAGCAGAGATCCCTACTATTACTGATGACCCTGCAGATTTAATAAATGCATTTAGATATCTGCTCATGTCTACAGGTTTACTCTTTCTTCAGAATATCATAGGGGCTACTGTTATTACCATTGCTATGTGTTCAGTTGGTACCTATGTTTTTAAGAAATATATGGATGAAGATGTAAGTTTTAGCGATTCATTTAAATCAGCATTAAATAATAAGATATTCTATGCAATTTTAATTCTAGGAATCTGTTTACCGATTAGTTTTTTAGCGTACATACCAGCGTTATTCGTTTTCGCATTTTTTATCTTTTTAGTATTCACTTATAATATGGATGTGAAAAAAAATCCCATCTCAGAAGCTCGTGCAATAGCCAAGGGTAATTTTTGGAGAATAGTTGGAGTGTTTGTTATTAGTGCACTTATGATTTATACAATTCGTTTTATTTTTAATTTAATTTTAGATATATCCATAACTGCATATTCACCCGAATTTACTACAAATTATAGTAGTTGGTATAATTCTACACCTAGAAATTATGGAATGATAATTCTTATTGAGATTCTCTATAATTTAATTGATATAATTTTTGCACCATTATTTATTTGTTTATTAACAACATTATTTTCATCTTTAAAAGCTAAAAAAGATTTAGGCTTTCAATTTCAACGGGGTTATCAGCCTTCAAGAGATATGTACCAAGAATCATATAGAGTACTTAGACAAGAACCTTATCGTGGCATAGAAACTGAGGAAACTACAAGTTTCCCTGAGATAAGCCGAGAAGGCAAAGTTTATTGTCCATTCTGTGGAACCCTTATTCAAACCCCGAAGAGATTTTGTCCAAAATGTGGTGAAAATCTGGAAAATATTTTAGGAACATAAAAAAGAAGAAATAACAAAAATGCATATCACTATTGAAAAAAAGTTTGATTTAGAAAAGGAGAATATTAAAAACCCAGTTTTATTAATAGGATGGCCAGGAATCGCACTAGTTGCGAAATTAGCAATTACTTCAATACAAGAATCATTACAAGCTCAAGAATTACTTGAAATTCAATATTTTGATTTTCCTGCGAAAGCAATTGTCGAAAATGGGGCTCTAGAAATTCCTAACGCCACGGTGTTTTATAAAGCCGCTGATAAAGATAATGGAAATGATATTTTTATTTTAACAGGGTCTTATCAACCCCAAACACCCAAAGGTGTCTTTGAATTTTCTAAAGTCTTTTGTGAAGAGATACACAAGTTAACTGGTGGAATAAAAATGTATGTGAGCACTGGAGCTATGATTTCTGAGATAGTACATGACAAACCATTAGTATATGTTTGTGGAACTGATCAAGATCTAGTTCAAACATTTTTAAAATTAGATGATACTAAAATATATGAAGGAGGATATATCTCTGGGGCAAATGGTATCTTACCCGCATGGGCAGGAGCAAAAGGTTACGCTCCAGGAATTTGCTTGTTAGCAGAAACACTTCCGTTACCAATGATGACATTAGATCCTCGTAGTTCCAAAGCTTTAGTCACCATTTTAAAAGAATATTTCTCTATAGAGATGGATTTTAGTAAGCTTAATGAAAAAATTAAAGAAATGGAAGGTATTTTTGAATCATTTAAGAAACAAGCAGATCAGTTTATGAAACCACCTCTAGAAGATAGGGGCCCTGATTCTTATTTCCGTTAGACCTTTCTTTTAAAATTGTTTTAAAACTAAGATAATTTTGATTTTTTAATTAAACAAATCTTTAATAGAATAGAGATTTAATAAAATTATTTAATATAAAATTAAGTTTAAGCTTTAAGTTATTATTTTATCTAAGAAATTTTAATTTCTAAATTATTTATACTAAATTTTCCGTAATGATTCAATTGCAAGATATAAAAATCCTTGAAAGTAATAGGAAAATCAAAGATAAAATTTCTAACAAATTAAATGGAATTAACAAACAATCTCGTAATTATATAAAGGATATAATCACTCTCGTTAATAAAGAAATTGGAGTAAATAAAGTTTTATCAATATTACTTTTTGGCAGTCAAAGAGCTAACAATAATGAAGAAATTTCGATTTTATCTGATTGTGATTTACTGATAATATTTAAAGATAGAGTTTCAAATCATCATATTAAGGAAATTGAGAAATATTTTATTTCTTTAGAAATTAAACACAATTTTAGAGAATTTAGTAATCATCTTTCCAAAAGAATTTTAGGTGTAATTAACCAAACTACCGGTATATTCGTAAGTCACTTTCTTACAAAAAGGAAATATTGGGAAGATGTTGTCTTTCATAAAATATTTCGAGTAAATAAAGTTTTTTCCTCTGTTTTCGCTCCTCGGAAAATTGTACTTGGCAATGTTATAACAAATAGTTCAATTTTATATGGAGATGATTTAAGAGAGAAAATTAGACCAAAAATTCAAATTAATATGCAAGAAATATTAAGAAGTACTGTTATGAATCTTATGATTTCCCTTTTTTCTATAGCCATATCATTCCTTAAAAATTTAAATCCAACGAAATATCAATTAGAAGCAATAAAATGG
>JAZGEW010000029.1:0-7135 GCA_036478875.1 Promethearchaeia archaeon
AATATTGATTCAGTGTTAGGATTATCTTTAAAATCTCTTTCAATCTCACATCCTAAAAAATTACTAAGATTTTCCGTTAATGCTAATTTTTGTTTTAATTTAATTGGAGAAAACCACATTTCATATAAATGGGTCCTTGTTGCAATTTCAAAATAATTTTGTTGGAACAGAACAAGTAATATTAAAACAAAAATTTCTAAGATTGAAATAATTAGAAATATCCATGATAAAATGTAATTTGGTCCTGCTCTTTCTGCCCAAAATAGTGGAATTGCCGTCATAAGTTGCAATACTATAAAGGGTAAAAATATCATAATCCAACTTAGTTTTGGTCCAAGATGATTATTCTGATATCTTATTGCTTCAATATCTTTCTTAGGAATTTCAGTTAGCCAAGGGCAAAATGGCCTTAATTCATAAAAAAAATAAAAATTTCTTGATTGTGAAAAAATTCCTCTAAATGGGCTTAAAATAAAATAAATTACTAAACCTAACCCAATACCTAGAGCTGGTAGGCCTGTTACATAAAAAAAGGAAGGACCACCGAGCACTACAGCACTTCCATATGGTACCTCATGTCCTACTTCTAATCCAAAAAACAGAAGAGTAATAGAACCAACAATGATCAAAAGAATAGCAGCAATTAACCGGGTGATTGCAATTGAGTTAAATTTAATATATTTTTCAGCAGGCTCTCTTAAGTTTCGAATTTTTTTAATTGTAAGTGAATTTTCTCGAAGATAATAAGGCGCAATAAAAAATTTTGAAGCAATTACCATTCCAAGAATTATTATTATAAAATCAATGATAAATGAAATATTAATATCTTCAATTATTATTCCAAAATCAAAACCAATTAAGAAAAACATTAAACCTACAAAAATAATGAATATCCCTATAATTAGAAATAAAAACCTTAAAATTCTTTTAAAAGGATGTGTTTCCTTTAGGTTTTCAATATCTTCCTCTGATAAAATGCTCATTGATCATCTCTACTACTCAATGTAAAATCAATTATTATAATGTTCATTTCATTCATTAATAAAATTTTAATTTTGTAACTATTTAATTGATTTTGGTAATGGATTTTAAAGACTTTAAGGATGGGTTAACTAGTTTAGCATTATTATTATTTTTTTTTTCATTGACACTCTTAATAGTCTCAATTGTGCTTAAATCTTATATCGGGATGGAAGTTCAAGAAAGAAATTTTATTGCTATTTTGTGCTCAATAAATATTCTATTTTCATTCTATTATTTTTTGAATGCTATAAGATTAGAAAAGGTTTTCAAGTTAGAAAATAAAAATGTAATAAAATTCGGAAAAAGATTAGGAATTGTGACACTGATTTACCTTCCGCATCTTTTCTTCTTCGCAAGTCTTTTTTTAAGAAATCTACATAACCTTGAAATCATTATGATCTTTCTCATCTTTCTTATAGAAATAATGCTAATTGGTTTAGTATTTAAGGAAGTATATGATTTATTATTTTTGGAAGAATCTCAGAGGGATTTTGAATTAGACGCAAATCGTAAAATATACATAGAAAGGGAAAAAAAACGTTTACCTGGAGAAAGATCTTAGTTTTTTCGAAAAGAAAATTTATTATTTTTTTTTGGCTAATTTCTCAATAGCAGAGTCAATCATTTTTAATTTTGTAGAATATTTTTCCATAAGTTCCGCGAATTTTTCAACATCTATTTCATTCTTTTCTTGTAGTAACTTTAGTTCATTTATAGTCCTTACAACTCCCGCTTTCTTATCTATCAATTTTTCTTTTTTACTATAGGGAATCTTTTCTTCCAATTTTTTTCTTTGATATGATTTAAATCGTTTGATATTTAGATCTTTTGGCACAAATTTAGTTAAATATATGACACTTTTAGGAACGAATGGAGCTAAATTTTCTGGAATGATTATAATTGGTTCCGGATCTTGTATCTTCTTTATTTCTTCGTATTCCAATTGTTCCACATTGTTTTCACTTAGATTTTCATTTACAATTGATAAATTCAATTCAACATTATCTTTTTCTTCGAGAGATAATGAAAGATTTTCGAGCATATATTCCCAAATATCTTTTGATTTCAAATAATACCATTTAGCTTTTTGTTGTAATTTTGTAACTTTATCTTTATTAATTGATGTAATTGATGATTCTAAAGATGCACGCGCTTTGAGATAACATGCTTTTCCCATATCATAATGAAATTGAGCTCGAATTTGTTGTTTCTTTTTCTCTTCATGTGTTTTTAGATAAAATAATCTTTTTGATAATAAACTGAGACCTGAATATAATTTTGAAGAAAAATAAATATTATTGTTATTTTCTTCTCGTAAAGCAGCAAGACTTTGAGCTAGAGTTCTTGCTTCTTCTGAGTTTAGTTCTAAATTTTCTGAATTGAGAATTGTCCCTGTATCGTTTTGATTTACAACAGCAGCACTAAAATAGGCAGCACTTTTATATATCTTACTACACTCTGTCATAGCAATAATAGCATTTTCCCATTCCTCTTCCGCTTCATATTTCTCAGATAATTGAGAATATGATTTTGCCATGACCCATAATGCACGAGCACATTCGAACATTATATCTTGAATCTCTATTTCTTGATTAGCTTGAGAATCATAAAAATTTGGAGTTATATCTAATTCTTTTAATATTTCTCTATGGTTTTCATTTTTATAATTAATATTCAAGATCTTAGTATATTCCATTATAAGATTTAGATCATCTAAACTAAAGTGTTCATCTTCTTTATCTAAAGCTTCTTCAATTTTTTTTATTGAGAAGTGGAGGTATCTAATGCGTTGCATTACCTCATCTTGAAAAAAAGTCATAGTCAGATCTTTCAGTTTTTTTCTTAAATTTGAGTTAATTAAGATAATTTAATCATCATTTTAAAACTAATCTATCCAAATGTTTATATGAATCTCTAATTTAGAAAAATCTGAATATTATGAATTTATTTTTTTAAAATGAGTAAAAATTTAATTTTTATTTTTGAGTTTGTTTCTGGTGGTGGTTTTAGTCAAATAAAAATACCAAATTCACTTTTTTGTGAAGGATTTGGGATGTTAAGATCGATTATTGCAGATTTTAAAGTTTTAGATTTTGAGATCTATACTATTTTAGATCATAGGATTTTCTTTCTTTCAAATTTTTTACAAGCAGATATAGTTAGAAAAGTAAATGAAAATGACAATTATACAACCATTTTCAAAGACATTGTAAATAAATGCCATTATACTTTCATTATCGCACCTGAGACTTCAAATATACTTTATAATTTAACTAAAATAGTTAAAAATTGTAATAAAACAGTTCTAAGTACTAATCTAAATGGTATAAAGTACGGTACTTCAAAAATAAAAACTTACAAGTTATTTAAAAGTAGGAAAATCTTATCTCCAAGAACTTACTCAATACCTCATAAAAAAACTCATTTTGATAAAGATTTTATAATTCAAAAATTTAAGAAATTAAAAAGTTCTATTGTAATTAAACCAGAAGACGGTGTTGGGGCAGAATCAATATATTATTTTGAAAAAGAATCTCAACTATTAAATTTCCTTAAAGAAATTGATACAAACTTAGATAAAAATAGGAGTTATATTCTCCAAGAATTCATCGATGGAATGAATTTAAGCACTTCAGTAATAGGTGCGCCTCATATTGATGAAAATCCAATAATTTTGAGTGTGAATTCGCAAGATATAAATATCAAGAATTTAACACCTGAGTATCTTGGAGGGTACACACCTTTAAGTAATTATAAAGAATTAATAGAAAAATTATCATTAATTTTAAAGAAAATAAATATCCTCAAAATTGAAGGATATTTTGGCATTGATTTCGTAGAACAACATAATGGATCTTTCCATTTTATAGAAATTAATCCTAGGTTAACTACATCATATATAGGGTTAAGAAATATTATTAATCTAAATTGTGCGGAATTAATATTTAAATCAAAATTCAATATTCTAAGAACTCCTGAAGTAAAATTTCTAAATCATTCCATTTTCACACGAGTTGATTTTTATTCTGACGAATTTGAAAATACAGAAGGATTCTATGAAGACTATATGCCTAAATTGATAAAACAAATCCCTGAATTTGTCACGCCTCCAATAGCACTTGAGGATCCAAATTTATATTCCTGTTTTATTGCTACAAAAACAAAGGATCTAAATTCCTCAAAGATACGAATAAACAAAATTTTTGAGGCTTTGAAAAGTTTAAATTTCAAGGTCATTAAACCAATACAAAAAGAATTATCGTAAAACTGCCGTAATGGAGTAATAGCGAAATTATTAGACTAGTTTCAATTTTTAATTCTTTTTTAACACATAGACTATATGATAATAGCCATAGCGACCAGACTTGGAAAATTATTAAGAATATTTTATCAAGTAAATTGAATATACTAATATTTAAAAGGTCAAATAATTTAAACATAAGATGAGATATAAGATAAAAGACCATTGGAAGCTGTATAATAGGGAAAGAAATTAAAAAATTCAAAGTGTTCTCTTTTTTTTTATAAAATAATCGGGAGATTCCTTCGATTATTATGAAAAATACAAATAAATTTGCAACAAAACTAAAGCTTATAAAAATCCATAAAACAAAATCCAAATTATATTGTTCACTGTCAATAAAGAATAATAAAAACGAGTAGAAGCTATTCAAACCACATAAAATTGTACCTGTTATTAATATACTCAAAGAGATTATAATGGTAATAAATTTATCTTCTTTTTCAAATTGGATGAATCTCTTAGAGGTAACCTTCATAAATTTACGTAAGATTGGAGATCTTAACTCTTTATGAGTGAAATCAGGTGATTTAATAGTTTCAATATTATTCTTTAAAGAATTATAAGCATATATTCCTAATTCTCTCAAATAATATTTCTTATCTGCTTTTTGCTCTACTAATTTTGATAACGTGTCTAAGTGATGATAAATTGTACCAGTACTCACTCCAAGTTCTTTTTTAAGGTTAGTAAAGGATGTAAATTCATTATCTCCGATAATTCTTATCATTTTTCTTCGAATTTCATGACCTAGAGCATAATAAAAACTTGATTCAACATCTTGTTCCTTAGGTTGTTTTTCTGGTTTATTAGGTCCTTTAGAAATTTTTAATTACCTTCCTTCTGTTTTTCTATTGTGAGTAATACATTAGTTACATTAATTAATATTAAAAGGAATCCAATAATTCCTAAATAGAAACCGATACCTGCATTAGATATGTATTCAATATCTTGAGTAATATAATCAATAAAGAAAATTATCAAAAAACCTAGACCAACAAAGAATATGATAACAGCTTTTATCTTTAACTCAGTTTTATAAATCACTAAAGTACTTGCAATTAAACAAATAATTCCACTCAGTAGTGGAAATAAAAACAAAAAAGAATCTTCGATATCTACCGATGAAGTAATAACATAAATCTCAATTAAGTTATAATCAGAAAACCATGAAAAGAATTCAGATAATATTAATATTAAAGAACCAATAACACCTATAATATAAGTGTTAATATATTTTTTAAGATCCATTAAAAGTCATCCAAATTATTTCATTAAAATTACAAAATTATAAAAACTCCAAAAGAATAATATTAAAATAAATTTTGATAATATTAATTTTTCTTAGGTTTCAAAAAGAAATAATTATATATATAGAATTGAGTTAAAATGTCTTCCCAATCATTATCAGAAAGCGAAACAGAGTCCCCTCCTTTGTTCAATTATTTAAAACAAGAAATACCCCTTGAAGATCTGAAAGATTATGCGTCACCCAGACGCATTACATCTATAGATTTTCTTAAAGGCTTTGCTATATGTTTTGTAATTTTAGCGCACACAGCACAAGCATGGCTTGCTCCTGATTCTATTTATTTATTTGGAATATTACTTTCCCTGTTAGATATTTTAGGGCCCTCTTTATTTGTCTTTCTTTCCGCACTGAGTGTTATTTTTAGTATTAAACGGAAGGAAGGAATTGTACATCCAAAAATTATCAGAAATCGGATTTTTACGCGTGGACTTGTAATGATAATTATAGGAATGTTTACTAATATTTTAGTTATTCAGGACGGAGTAGTGACAGTTGCCATTTATGGTTGGAATATTATTACATTTATCGGTTTTGCTCAAATTTTTTCTTTTTATATCATAAAATTAAGAAAATCGAGACGTATTTTGATTGGAATACTAATAATATTTTTATCTCCTGCATTAAGAGCTATTCTCTATATAGGAAAAAGCGATGGAAATATTATTTTAAGTTTTTTCCATTACATTATTACCTCTCCAACTCCCCATTTAACTCTCTTACCATGGGTGTCTATTTGTTTTATGTCAACAATATTTGGAGAATATATTTATGACGCTATGAATAAAGGAACTAAAGATGCTTATATAGGTCTGTTTAGGATATTTTTTGTATGGGGAATAATATTTGTTTTATTTGGTATCTTTTCTTATTATCCTAATGGGCTCAATTTTACAGATTGGCAACCTGGCTGGTATTTACAAACTCCTTCATCAATGGAGGAGATCGGTGGACTATTAGAGTATCCACATTTAAAATTATTAATAACTGCAAATAAACAAGATTTTTTTGTATTTCCTGGTATGCCTAGTTTTTTAATTCGAGGAACAAGTGCAAATTTGTTTTATAATCAGGGTATGGCATTAATAATAATATCTATTTTCTTTTATTATATTGATATAAAGGAAAACTCCAATAATTTTACTAAAACGCTAATATATTATGGCAAAACCTCGCTGAGTCTTTTTCTCATTCAATTTTTATTTATTCCGTTATTTTTCAAGCAATACAATATCGCCATCTTCTTTATAGTTAGTTTATCATACGTCGGGTTTCTTGGTATCTTTATGTATATTTGGATGGAATATGCTAATGGTGTTGGATCTCCTGAATGGTTAATGGTTCAATTTGGTCGGATCGGACAAAAATCTGGTGAAGCTGTTAAGAAAACAACCAAGAAAGTTTACAATAGACTTAAGAAAGAAAGAGTAAAGAAGATGGAAGATTTCATGAAAAAACTGTCGAAAGATGATATTAAAGAAGATAATTCTTAACATTTTTTA
>JAZGEW010000030.1:0-29636 GCA_036478875.1 Promethearchaeia archaeon
AGAAAGAAAAAAGATGCATTTTCTAAAAATAATTGTTAAAAACCCAATCTTAGATGATCCCGCAAAAAACCATAAAAATATTCACCGCCATTTCTACAGATATTCTAAAGGGGATTTTATTGGGCCAGCATTGAAAATTTCTCAGACAAAGGCAAAATTTAAACTTAAAGGGAGCCATGAATACGAAGATTTGATTTTAGAGATAATAGCAAATGGAATCTCTAATCCAGATGAAAATTTTGAAATTAAAGGTAACTTAATCTCAGGAGCAGATATAAGCGATATCATTAATGATTTAGGTTTTAATTGGAATCTTAAAAAATCAACTGGGCAGACTAAAAATTACAAAGCGGAGATAATTGATAACATCTATAAGAATTCATTAATAGAGAGTATTGAAGCATTTCGTGAAACTAGTTATTTTTTATTATCATTTACCATAAATCCGAATTGTAAGGTTACAACCAAAAAAAAAATACCTCAACCATCTAAAAAGAAAATAGAAGATGATGATGTAGCTAAAAGGATTCAATTTTGTACAGGTTATATTAATAATACCGAAAGTAATTTTAACTACATAATAAAAAACGCATTGTCTGATTTTCAGTCAGAATTCCCTAGAAAATGGAAAACACTCACAATTTTTAATAATTATAAAATAAATGAAATTGAACTGCCTAAAAATGTAAAAAATTCAAGATTACTACGAATAATGGCGATACGAAAAGGGAAACTACTTCGATCTCTTCATATAGATGGTGAAATTATCGAAAAACAATATTCTATTGTAGTTTAAAGATCAAAGCAAATTTTTTCATGAGAAAATTTCAAAAAAATTTAACTTTCATAAAAAATAATTATATTTCATGTTAAAATCATTTTGTGAATGAGGTTAAGTCATATTAAAGATTTAAATCCCTTCTTAGGATCTTTTCTATATATCATTGGGGGCGAAATTGCTATTTATGTGGGAATGGAACTTCTGAAATCTGAATCTGAAGATATAACTGATGAAGATATAACTGAAAGCATAAAAGAAAGTATTAGAAATACTGACATTGATTTTGAACCAGATGATTCTGAAATTTTAAAATTGAACACGGTTCGTAAAACACTTTACAAATTATATTCTGAAAAATTGGCTCAATTTAGACGTATAAGAGATAAATCAACGGGATGGTTTATATACTATTGGTGGCACGAGTTTGACTTACTTGAGGAAATTCTTTTAGAAAAAAAGAGCTTGAATGAAGGTAAATTGCGAGATAGATTGCAATTTGAACAAAATAACTATTTTTTCATTTGTAAAAATTGTCAAGAATCAAATATTAAATATAATTTTGATGAAGCATTTGAACTTAATTTCAGATGTCCTAAATGTGGAAACCCTCTTGAAGCCCAAGATAACCAAGGGATCATTATATTCTTAAAGAATAAAATAGCCTTAATTCAAGATATTAAAATGTCAATAGATTAAAAGGATCATTGAACATCAATAAATATTACGATTAATGCAACATTTTTTCAATTAGGACATTAAATATTGGATAATCAGATTTAGTTTTTTATGAGAGAAATGATAATTCCCAAAAAAGTTAGAGCTGGAACTTGTACAAAAGATTGTTACGGTTCATGCGTGTTTAAAGGAATATGGAATGATGAGGCTTTAGAGCACAAATTGCTATCAGCTCAGCCATTGAAAGAACATCCTTTTACAAATGGGTTTTTTTGTCCAAAATATAAAAAGAGGGAAAATTTATTATATCATCAAAAAAGGGTGAAGAACCCATTAATTCGTATAGGTTCTAAATCTGAAAATAACTTCAAGAAAATTAATCTGGAAAAAGCGTTTGAAATTATAACTAATAAAATAATTGAAATTCAAAAAAAAAGTGAATCTGCTTCTATTCTAGGTGCTTTTTATGCTGGAAATTGTGGTCTTATATCACAGTTTGCCCCGTTAAGATTTTTTAGGACGCTTGGAGCTACAATCACCAATGGTGGGATCTGCAATGAAGGAGGATGTGCCGGGTTAACAGAATTATTTGGTACATATTCAACTACAAATCCATTTCAATTAATAAATCCATCTACAAGATTAATTGTGATTTGGGGAAGTAATCTATCAGAAAGTAATAACCATGCATATTATTTAGTAAAGCAAGCTTTAAAAAATGGGACCAAAATTGTAGTTATTGATTCACGACGTACAATTATAGCTAAAAAAGCTCATCTTTTTCTACATATCTTCCCTGGTACTGAATACTTATTAGTAAAAATGGTTCTTAATGAATTAATTGCTAATAATATATATGATGAACTATTTTTGAATGATCATGTTGATTTTTACTCATCTATCTTTCCAGAAGTTGCAAAAATCGAGAAAATGACTCTTTTAGAGCAAGTTGGAATTAAAAGTCAAACATTTCAAAATTTTATTGATTTTCTAATTAAATTCAAACACCAAACTCTGTTTAATATTGGATACGGGGTTCAGAAAGATTTCTATGGTGGAAGAATAGTGAAATCTATTGCTTTAATTCAAATTTTACTTGGGAATATAGGAAAACCTGGTACGGGGTTGATCTATTCTCAGAGTGATTTTTTAAAACCCATTCTTCGACCCCTTCAAGATTTTATAACTAATAATAAAGAAAGACCCAAAATGAAAGAAATTCCTATCATAAAATTGGGTTCTGCTTTAGCATCTAAGAATTATAAAATGTTATTCGTATATAATTTCAATCCAGCAAGCTCACTGCCTAATCAAAACTTATTAAGAAAAGAATTGATGAATAAAGATCTATTTATAATAGTATTAGATATGTTCTTAAATGAAACTACAAAGTATGCAGATATCGTTATCCCAGCAAAATTTGATTTAGAAACACACGATATAATATCTCCTTTTTATATACCTAGTCTATCTGTTAATATTGGAGGTCCATGTCCATATCAAGATTGTATGTCCAATTATGAGTTTTTCCGACAATTAGCTTTGAAAATAGGATATAATGATAAAATTTTCCAGGAATCAGAAGTGGCCATTTTTTATAATTGTTTAAAAATGCTCCCATTAAAAATTCAAGAAAGTATTGAAAAATTAGGTTATTATTTGTTATTCGATAATGCTTTTGTTCCTTTTAATAATCTAGAATTTCCCACTTCTAATAATAAGATTCAAGCCAAAGGTCCTCATTTTGAATTTGGAGAAAATGAATTAAGGCATAAATTATCCAAAAAAAGGAATGAATTTTTGCTTATTTCACCTTCTCATTTTTACTTTTTACATTCTCAATTAAGACAGGTCAATATCAGATATCTTGATGAATTTAACAAAATTTTTTTGACGCCAGAAGATATTGAAGCTTTAGATTTAAAAAAGGGTGATAAAGTGCTTGTTTCTAATGAATATGGCACGGGAGTGTATATTTTAGCAGAATCATCCATTTTAAAACATAGAACTGCTTTAATATATTCTGGTTTATCATCAACTTTAACAAAAAATCTAAATGTGAATCATTTTACTCCTGATGAACCAGAAGAATTAGGATTTTCAGGAGCATATAATTCTACTTTAGTGAAAATTACTAAAATTAAATCTAAATGCACATAAAATAATAAAAGATTGATTTATTTCTTTCTTTTAATGAATGCAATGTCACCAAGAGAAGTTCCACTAGTTTTTTTCATATATTTTCTGCTCTCAACATTAGCTTCAATTTCGGTAGTTTTTTTCAGGATTTTAATTTTATATACATCTTCTATTTTCCTTGCTAATTTAATAATAGGGACTACTTTTCCGGCTTCAATTCTTCTAAGTAAGGAAGGTTTTTCATTTAATTTCTGAGCAAATTGATCTTGATTAAGTCCTAGTGAACTCCTCACATTTCTTATTTTTTTAGCATAATCTTGAATTATTTCTAAGTCATCAACATTAGGTTTTTTTAAAATTGGACGTTTAGGGTGATTTTTCTTATTATGGGAGTATGATTTATTAACATGTTTACTCGTAGGAGGCTTTTGAATTTTTATTCCATGTTGAGCACAATTATGGCAAACTGTGATTTTCGCTCCCTCTAATAGAACCCTTTGCCCCTTACCCCAAATAATACTACCACATATAGGACATTCCTTATCAATCTCATTATTTTGTGGTTTTGGCATATATCTATTTTAAAATTGAATGGTTGAAGAAATGATTTATATTTATAGAATTTGATTTTAAACTCTTATAATTTACGGTTAACTAGCATTATATTTTATAATCTATAAATTTTTTAAAAATTGACATTTTTAAGTAAACAAATAGAAGTAACCTTAAATTTAAATGATTAAAAGGTTATTAATAAATTAAAGTAATTTCTTAAAAATGTAATTGAAAGTAAGAAAAGAAGGGGTATACTTTTTTTGACTACGACTAAAGAAAAGAAGAAAAAAGAAGAAGGTAAAGATGGAGAATACCTCATTACTTATACCAGACATTTAGAGAAACGACTCCGAAACTTAGAAACAGAAAAACAATTATTAGATGCCGAACGATTAAGGTTAGAACAAGAATTACACAGCCTCAGAAATGAAATTGATAGATTAAGAGAACCTCCATTAGTATCTGCCACAATCATAGATTTTTTGGATGAAAAGGGAAGAGCAATAGTAAAAAGTTCAACAGGACCAAGTTTTGTTGTTAATACAAGTAGAAAAGTGAAAAATGAAAAATTAGCACCAGGAACGAGAGTTGCCTTAAATCAAAGAACATTCGCAATTATGGAGGTTTTACCTACAAAATTAGATCCTTTTGTTAAAGGAATGGAAGTAATTGATACTATTCCTGATATATCGTATTCTGATGTAGGAGGACTAGAAGAACAAATGGTAGAGGTAAGAGAATGTGTAGAATTACCTTTGAAAAAACCAGAATTATTTAAAAAAATTGGAATTGACCCACCTAAAGGAGTTTTGTTATTTGGTCCTCCTGGTACAGGAAAAACGCTATTAGCTAAAGCTGTAGCTCATGAAACGGAAGCTACATTTATAAGAATTATTGGATCTGAATTAGTTCAGAAATTTATTGGAGAAGGTGCCCGTTTAGTTAGAGAAATATTTAACTTAGCAAAACAAAAAGCCCCTACCATCTTATTTATTGATGAATTAGATGCAATTGGTTCTCAGAGACTTAAGATAGCTACTTCAGGAGATAGAGAAGTTCAAAGGACTCTAATGCAACTATTAAGTGAATTAGATGGATTTGAACAAAGAGGAGATGTAAAAATCATTGGTGCAACAAATCGAGTGGATATTTTAGATCCAGCACTCTTGAGACCTGGGAGATTTGATCGTATGATTGATTTTCCAATTCCTGATGACGAAGCTCGAGAAGCGATCTTTAAAATTCATTCCAGAAATTTACAGACTGAAGAGGCTTTAGAATTAAAAAAACTAGTACATCTCACAGAAGGGGCAACTGGAGCTGATATTAAAGCAATTTGTACAGAAGCTGGAATGTTCGCTATTAGAAAAGATGCTGATAGGATTATCAATAAAGATTTTATTGAAGCTGTTAATAAAGTTATGAATAAAGTAAAAGATCAGTGGGTAGAATCCAGACTATATTCTTAGTAGTCAATATCTATAAATTATTAAAATATTCATTCTTTTTTTAAATTAAATAACTTATTCATCAATTCTTCTATGGAAACTGAAATATTATTAGGGTTAAGACAGATAAAGGCAATTTCAGATTATCAATTTGGTAAAAAAATAACTGATATACTTTTTGATAATTTAGATCAAGTAAAACTTGTAAGATCACCAAATACAAATAAAATTAGATATATATATTATGAGAATAATCTATTACTCACACTTAGACCTACAAATGGATATTTTACTTTAACTCTATATTCAGCTAAAAAAGTAGTTTCTAACACTAGTCCTCCAAAATTAAGGGTTGTTGTGTTAAATGAAATTTCAGAGTTTATCAAAAAAGGAAGAAATGTTTTTTGTAAACATATAGTTAATATTGATGAAAATTTAAGACCCTTTGATGAAGTTATAGTAGTAAATCAAGATGATGAGTTGTTGGGAATAGGTAAATTAAAAATCCCTGTTTCTTATGCAAAATCATTCTCGAGAGGTATTGCTGTAAATATAAGAAAAGGAATTAATAAATTAAGAATTTAAATTTCAAATTATTATATAACTTAAGATAGGAAACAGAATTTAAAGTGAAGAAAATTGGTAAAGTTACCAAAAGAAATGCAAAGTAAAGCAAAAAGTAAACCTAAGCGCCCTCAACCTTCAGTTAAGCGAGATGGACAGCAATTTGGCTCAAGACAGATGCGGAGAAGGATGGCACAACAAGGTATAGATATGGAACCCGTTGATGCCACAAGAGTTATTATAGAAGGTCCCGAAAAAACGATAATCATAGATCAACCTGAAATTTTTCGTATGAAACAAGCGGGTCAGGAAATATATCAAGTAATTGGTCAATCAGAAGAAGTTTCCCCAGAAAATTTTACTATTGAAAGCTTGGAAGCAGATATTGATTTACCATCTGAAGAAGGTTCCGAGATGAAACCAATGATAACAGAAAATGATATAATGCTAGTCGCAACACAAGCAAACGTGGATAAAAAAGAAGCAGAATCTGTTTTAAAAGATTGTAATGGAGATATAGCAAAAGCTATTTTATTTTTAAAGAATAGACTTTAAAATATTAACATAGGTTAAATGATAAAGATTAAGAATTATAAAATTTTTAATATTCAAAAAGCATACAATCATATTTTTTATGTCGAAAATTAGGAAAAAAAAAATTGAAAGACCTTCAGAAATTTCAGAACTGGATATAGAATTTCAAAAAATTATTCAGTTTTCGGGTTGGTTATTTTTATTTGCACTTATTGGATTTATGGGTGTTTGGATACTATTTGATTACATTTTAGCATTAATATCTTTAGAATTAACAGCTATGACTTTTACTTTTATTATCTTTACTGGTACAAATTCGGCAATTAGTTTTGCTTTAGCAACAAAAATAAAAGAGAATAAAGAAAATAAACAAAGATTCTTTCACGATTGGTTATTAGGAGAATTTTTATTCTGTATATTTGCTATTTTTGCTGTTGCTGCATATCAATGGTAATAACTGGCATTAATATTATTTCCTTAACGAAAAGAATTAGATATCTTTTATTATTTATAGTCTTCTCTAGTAGGATTGAAAACATCAATTACTTCTGTATATTCTAATGTTATTGCTCCGTGTTTTTCATTAGAATCAAAAATATAACTGTCTCCTTTTTTAGCAATGAATTCACCATTTTCTGTTATAAATTTAATTCTTCCTTTTATTACATATCCGATTTGATGTTCTTCATGACTATGCATTGGTATTTCCGCATTTTCTTCAAGTGTAAAATGACAAAGCATTAAAGAATCATTATATAACAATGTTCTTCGAAAAACTCCTTTTAATGCTTCTACTGATTGAACATTTTCTTTATTTTTAACATTTCTAGCCATATTAGAGGTTCACTTTAAGATATCTCAATCTAACTTTTTGTTTAAATATACTTAGTATTACTTCTTATAAAATTTTCACAATAAAATCTGAGAAAAATTGAGAAGATGTTCGACATTAATTTGTGTCATTTGTAATCACAGAATCAATAAATTAGAAATTGAAATATCTCCAAAAAATTAAGAATTTAATCGTTATTTTTCTAGGCAGCTTTTAAAATTTCAAATAAAGTGTTAATAAAATAAGTTTAAATTGGAAAAACAAATAAATTTTTATATCAAAAGAGGTAAAATATTAACGATAATAAACGATTAATAATTCTCTAAATTCAGTTCATGTCATCGACAAAAATTTTTAATCAAAACTATTGTAATATTTCACTATTTTAAAATTAAAGATTTATAAAATGATAAAGGGGTATAATTACTTTGGTATTGGTATCAGATTCTAAACCTAAAATAGAAAAAAAAGTTGAAAATGTTAATCGCAAATATTTAACTAAATTATTACCACAAGTTTTTAGAACAGAAGGTGACGTAGTACCATTTGATCTTGCCAAAATTGAGCAAAGCCTAGTAAAGGAAACAGGCTTAGACCCGATCTTAGCCCATAAGATCACTGAATTAGTAGTTAGAAGAATAATCTCTTCTGGAATTCGATTTTTATCAGGGCCTCATATTAGAGAGATTGTGTGCTCAATCTTATCTGAACAACATTTTGAAGAAGAACGCAAATTGTATACTAGGATTGGAATGCCTTTAATGGATTATGAGGCAATTTTAGAATACGGAGTAGATGAAAATGCAAATCAAGATATGAATCCTGAAAGTATTCATCACTGGGCAGCAAATAGAATATCTGATGAATATGCTCTTTTAAGGATATTAGATTCTGAAGAGGCTCACGCTCATTTATTTGGTGATATACATGTTCACATGTTAAGATACTTTGATTTAAGGCCCTTTTGCCAAGAATGGGATCCCCGAATGGTTCTGGAACATGGATTACCCCCAGTTGAGAGTTGGGCACATTGTAGTAAATCAGGTCCCGCAGGAAGTTTACGTGTGGCGGTTACTCATCTTGCTAAATGGCTTGGGATAATTCAAGGAGAATTTAGTGGAGGACAGGGTTATGATTACATTACTACGTTTTTAGCACCTTATGCACGTGGTATTTCTGATAGAGAAATTGAACAATCAATGCAATGTTTAATTTTTGAGACAAATCAAATTTTTGCAGCGAGAGGGGGCCAAGTACCATTTACTTCGATTTCTTGTACTCCGACTATACCTGATGGTCTATTGAATATTCCTGCTGTAGGTCCACATGGAAAATTAGTTGGAAATTATGGAGATTATAAAGAAGAATGTCTTAAACTCTTTGATGCTTTAACTGACATATATATTCAGGGTGATCATAATGGAAAGCTTTTTGCATTTCCAAAACATGAGATTAAGATTAAGAAAGAATGGTTACGAGAGTTTGAACCATCTTATTTAAAATTAATGGAAGAAGTAGCTACCATGGGTACTCCATATTTCCTTAACATGTGTCCAGACTGGATGCCAGATGAGATTCATAGTCAATGCTGCAGGAAGTTTCTAAGTGGTAATCAAATTATAAAGCAATGCATTCTTGATCCTGAAAAAAGGAAAAATGTTAATGTTTGGGAAAACTACGTAACTATTGGTTCACTACAAAGTGTTAGTTTAAATCTTCCTCGTTATGCTTATTTGTCTGAAAACGAAGATGATTACTTTACAATATTGAATAAGAAAATTGAGCTTTCTGCAAGAATTTTACGCAAAAAATGGAATTTAATAGAAAAAAGACTGAAAACTGGACATTTACCTTTATGTAGCGGTAAAATAAATGGTAAACCAATTTTTAATATAAAAGATCAGAACCTTTCGATAGGATTTACTGGATTAAACGAAGCTGTGAAAAGTTTAACTGGATTTGAATTACATGAAAATGATACCGCATATAATCTAGGAAAAAAAATCTTAAATTATATGGTCGCTAAGTGTAATACTATGACAGAAAGAGATAAGAAGTATTACTCTCTATGGGAACAGCCCAGTGAGAGTTCTTCTGGTCGTTTTGCTAGATTAGATCTAAAACATTTTCCTAAAAAAGCTATTGTTCAATCATCTGGTAAATCTGCTTATTATACCAATTCTGATCATTTTAGATATGATGCTGAAATCCCATTATCAGTACGAATTAAGAAACAAGGTGATCTTCATCCGATTGTAAACGGGGGAGTTATTACTCATATTTGGCTTGGAGAACAAAAACCAGATATTGAAGGTTTGTGGGAACTTACAAAGAATATTTGTCTTAATACAAACACAGCTTATTTTGCGTATACACCAGATTTTACTTACTGTCCTCATTGTAGAAAGATGTTCCGAGGTGGAAGTTTTATATGTCCCCAGTGTCATTCTGGAGATGTAAAAGTATATTCAAGAGTTACAGGATACTATAGTGAAGTAAATAGATATAATCCGGGAAAAAAGGCTGAATGGGAAGCTCGGAAGCGAGAACATTTATTTAAATAGTAGTATTCTTCATTTTTTAATTCTAATTGGATTTATTAGTTTATAATCCAATTTTGATCGTAAGAGAGTTAAAATATTGTTTTTTAACTTGATTTTTTAAATCATTAAAAAATATTATACTTATGTCTGAGAATAGTTCTCTCCATGATATACAACGTATTATACACGATTGGATCAGTAAACATGGAGGGTATTGGTCTCCATTGGCAATGTTATCTGCTGTTATTGAAGAAGTCGGTGAATTAGCAAGAGAGATCAATCATCTTGAAGGATATAAGCCAAAAAAAAATAAAGATGAGAAAATTAGGGTTGGTGAAGAACTAGCTGATATTCTTTATGCTTTAGTATGTATTGCTAATTATTATAGAATTGATTTAAATGCCGAATTAAAGAAAGTGATTAACAAATATTCAGAGAGAGACTTAAAACGATTTATTTGAATAAAAGGTATTTTTTTGAGTTATTTCAATTCCAATGGTAATAAATTCAAGATCTGGGATAATAAATAAAGGAAGTTAGTTAAGCTCTTAGATACTCAGGAATCAGTAATTATTGTAAGTAAAGTATTGAAAATATTAACAATCTAAGAATATCTTAATTTAAAATCTTATTATGATCCTAGTTCTTAGTTGTAAAATTTTAATTGTTTAAAATGTTCTAATTGTTAAAAAAAAGTAGAGAATATATTAAATACAAATATTTAAATATAAAAAAGATGCGAGAAAACGGCTTAGACAAACAGGAAATACTTAAAATATTGGAAAAGAAATTGGAGAAAGATTTTTCCTATAGTTCTGGTTCAATTTTAGGATCTATGTGTACTGAACCTCTAGATTTCGGCGTTGAAATTTATATGAAATATATCTTTAAAAATCTAGGAGATCCAGGGCTGTTTTTGGGGACTGCAGCATTAGAAGAAGAATTAGTTTCTGAAATTGGAGAATTATTTAATGAAAAAAATATAATCGGAACTTTTACTACTGGAGGCTCAGAAGCAAACCTAATAGCTATGAGGATTGCTAAAAAATTAAAACCAGATATTATTCGTCCGGAAGTTGTAGTACCTTGTTCAGCTCACATTTCTTTTGATAAAGCAGCCGATATATTGGGAGTTAAACTTAGAAAAGCAAAATTGAATGATAATTTTGAGTTAGATCTAGCTCATTTTGAATCACTTTTAAATAGGAACACATGTGGTGTAGTAGGAATTGCAGGGACTACATCCTTAGGTTTAATTGATCCAATAGAAGAAATTGGAACCCTTGTAGAGGATAAAAATATTTTTTTTCATATTGATGCTGCATTTGGAGGATTTATTTTACCCTTTTTAAAAAGATTAAACTTTTCAATACCCAAGTGGGATTTTTCTGTAGATGCCGTTGATTCAATAACAGCGGATCCACATAAAATGGGATTAGGAGTTATACCATCTGGGGGATTTTTTTTAAGAGATCCTTCAATTTTGCAAAAAACAGGATATGAAATTCCGTATCTCGCTGGAGGAAATTTTAAACATTTTCATATAGTAGGAACTAGATCAGGTGGAACGGTTATAGCATTTTGGGCAATTTTAAAATCTTTAGGAGTTAATGGTTTTGTACAAATAGTAAAAAGGTGTATGGAGAACACTGAATATTTAACTGACAAAATCAATGATATGAAAGGAATTAAACTCTTGACTAATCCAATTACAAATGTAGTAGGAATAACGACTGAAAATGGAGAAAGTATTTGTAAAATTGATGAAGAATTACGAAAAAGAAATTGGATGTTAGGAAAATTTGAAGAATTCAATCTTATTAGAGTAGTGATCATGCCTCACGTTCAAAAATCCCACTTACAAAATTTTGTTGAAGATTTAGAGAACATTAGAAAAAAATTACAAATATATTAGTAAAAAAAATTTTATTCCTTCTTTTTGCTGAACCTCAATAATTTAAGTGATTTTAAGTATACTTTCAAAACACTTAAATTCTTTTGCTAAAAATAATTCTAATTTTCTTGAGAATCAATGCAAAATTCTTCAATTACCCTTTTTTATAGGGGATTTAGAAAAAAAATATATTTAAGACTAATTATTATTTAATTATTAGTAAGATTTTTCGAGAGTTTAGTTTCAAAAACTTGGAATTAACATTATGGGCAAAGAAAGAAAAAAATTAGGAATAAAGACAACAAGGTATTTTACAAAGGATTGCTCTAAGTGTGGTTTTGAATACCCTAATTGGTTTACTAATTGTCCTAAATGTGGAGCAGCATGGGATGATAATGAAATAATAACAACACACAAAGAAGCCCATAAAAAAACAATAAAAATTGTAGTTAAAATTACTGAAGAGGATTTTAATAAAGAAATTTCTTATGTTAATTTAATTTTTAGTGCTGATCAAGGAAAAGCATGGTATCAAATGGAAATGGAGGCGAAGCTGGATTATCATATAGCTGAAATAGCAGAAGTACCCATTGGTTCAGTTATAATCTATTATATTGAAGTTTATTTAGAAGATGGCGAAAAAGTTATTGAAAATAACGAGGGAAAATACTTTTATTATAAAGTAGGAGTTCCAATTGGAGAATCTGAAAAAGTACCACAAAAGCAAGAAAGTAAAGATTTGAATAAAAGGATTAAAGAAACATTTATTAAACCCCAAAAATATCATAAACCTTCAGTAGAAGTCCCAAAACAAAAAGTTTCTGTTACTCGAGAGATGTTTAAACAATCTACTCTAGTTCCTCAAGAAGAAATTAAAGTTCCTGATCTAAAGAATTCTGAGGGTTATAAATCAAATGAATCGACAATATTTGGCAAACCTCAAACGAAAATTGATCCTGAATTAAAGGTGTGCATTCATTGCGATTCTAAGATAAAAAAGATGTGGAGTATATGCCCCATTTGTGGTAAAAATCTCTAATCTGTTTTTTCAAATTCCTTATAATTAGACTTTTTAGATCCTCTAAAATTTTTTTCCAAATAAAGTGGGTTGATATGGAATAAATTCAATTTTAGAATTATTGATCACAATTGAGAACCACATTTATTGCAAAATGTGTAATCAGAGGATAAAATCGCACCGCACTGTTTGCAAATAATAATTTCTTTTCCAGAGGGTTCTGGGACTGTTGGTTGAGCTGATGCTGATGTTTGAGTAGAGAAAAACGTGGTGGGTTTGCTTTCCAAATCTGAGACATTTGGAATTATCCTTAATTTACTCGTTTCTTGAGTCTCAGATTCTTTACCTGCTATAAATGGTACAAAAGCTTCAGCTGTAGTTTTTTCTGTATCATCTACTTTTTGAGATAATGTTTGAAATAGAGAAGGAGTGCTTGCGGTTCCTGTTGCTGGAGCTGGTTGAGTTGAAACAGGAGGTTTAATTTCTTTTAATTCAACTTTTTCTTTCTTTTCCTTTTTAACTTTTTCTTTTTTCTCCTTCTTTACTTGTTTCATCTCTTCTAAATGTTTTTCTTGTTTCTCTTTTTCTTCTTGTAGTTTTTTCTCTTTTTCTTCTTGTAGTTTTTTCTCTTTTTCTTCTTTCTTTTTCTGTTTTTCAAGTTTCTTCTTGTCTTTCTGAGAATAAATTGGTTCAGGTAAGTAATCCATTAAAGAATCTGATTTAGAATTAGTACTATCTACTGGCGCTAAATTTGAAGCCAAATTTGAAGGAAAGCTTTGAGTTGAAGATGTTTCTTGAGGAGATTGAAATTTTTCAGGAGTAGGGGCGGGAACAGGAATATTATTTGTAAAGGGAATTGCTTTTGGTTTATATGTGTCTTCTTTGCTATTAAAAGGACCAGGTTGTTTTGAGGAATCTTCAGTTGGAGTTTCGGGTAATGGTATTTCTGGTTCGTATTCTGGCTCAAATATAGGAGTGGGTTCTTGTTTTTTTACTATGGTAGGTTCTGGAACAGGAGGGGCCTCATACTCGAATTCAGGTTCGGGTTCAAATGTTGAAATTGGTTCATACGTTTTGGTAGAGGTAGGTTCCGGAACGGGAGGAGCTGCATAATCAAATTCCGAATCTATTTTTTGTGTTGGAGCAGGATATGTTCCTGTAGCTGTGACTGGAATTTGGCCAGGATTGAACGCAATACCTCTAGAAATTAGTTGATCAGGTACTCCTGAGCCAATCATTAAACACGCAAGAATATAAAAACAATCTCCAACACCTTCTCCAGTTTTCGCTGAAGTTTCCATGTAGTATAAATTAAACTTACTTGTGAAATTATTGATTTCTTCTAAGGATACAGTTCTTTGAGCAACCAAATCGCTTTTGTTACCAACTAGTAATAAAGGAATCTCTGTTTTTACATTTGCTCTTACTTCTTCTATCCATTGAGGGAGGTGGTCAAAACTACCTGCATTTGTAAGATCAAAGATTAAAAGTGCGCCTAAAGATCCTCGATAATACATTGGTCTAATCGAGCTAAAACGTTCCTGTCCTCCAGTATCCCATATCTGAAGCTTTGCTCGGATAGGACCTTCAATAGAATCGATATTAATCGTTTTTACATGAAAATCTACACCGATAGTCATTTTATAATCTTCTGTAAAAAATCCCTTGGAAAAGCGAAGAGTTAGAGCAGTCTTACCAACCCCACCATCTCCTACGACAATCGATTTAAAGAGATAATCATATTCTTCAACCATTACATGTTCCCACTTTACGTTTCAAATAAATATATATAGAGTAATTTTCTAAAATGTTCAAGCTCTTATATATTATAACTATAAATACAAATTTATAATTTTATTTATAATAATGAAAGTCCGTTATTTTACTAATAACTAAGTAATATATCATCATAATTTATATTTTAGAATTTAGAAGATGAATGTAAATTTTAAATTAATTTATGAGCTTCTTCACATATATCAACACTTTCAATCCATTTGTTGATTTTATTTAATTCTTGTTGGGGAAATTCATATGAATGTTCTCGATCGGGGTATATCTCATTTATAACTTCATTTTTATAATCGGTTAAGGCATGACGAATGGATTCGCCGATGTTACTAAAGTATTTAATAAATTTGGGTTTGATATCTGTAAAAATACCTAACATGTCATGAATCACTAAAATTTGCCCATCACAATACACTCCAGCCCCGATACCGATAGTTGGAACATCGACGCTACTTGTAATTATTTTTGCTATTTGCCAAGGAATACTCTCTAAAACAATTGAAAAAACACCCGATTCCTCTAAATTTTTTGCATCTAAGATTAATTTCTTTGCTGCTTCTATTTTCTTCCCTTGAACTAAAAAACCTCCAAACTCATAAATTGCTTGAGGGGTGAGACCTATATGCCCCATAACTTGGATATCTGCATTTATCATTGCTTTAATAGTAGGACAGATTTCTGTTCCCCCTTCAACTTTGACAGCTTCAGCACCACCTTCTTGAATAAATCGTCCAGCATTTTTAATTGCGTCTGTTTGGTTTATTTTATAAGAAAGAAAAGGCATGTCTCCAACTATTAATGCATTTGATACGCCTCGGCTCACCGCTTTAGTATGATGAATCATTTCATCCATTGTTACTGATAAAGTATTCTTATGTCCAAGCATTACCATTGAAAGTGAATCTCCAACAAGAATTAGATCAATATCAGATTGATCAACAATTTTTGCGAAAGAATAGTCATACGACGTAATTGTTACTATTTTCTCGCCTTTTTTCTTCTTTTCTAAAATATCTTTTACAGTTACTTTTTGCAAAGCCATATCTTCAAATAACTAATTAGTTTTGAAAAATTTTATGAAAATGTGATCAATTTTTAATAAAACATTCTCAAATTAACTCTTCAATAAAATTATTTTGCCTTCTCGATCATAACAGGTTATTCAATTTGATAAGATAAAAACAAATTTGGTAATTGTAATTGATTTGATTTTTATCAATAAGACTTTTTAATCTTCATATATTAATCCTAATAGTTTAAAAAGAGGTTTATAGAGCTATGGTAGATCCGAAAGATATTGATTTCTATTCATTAGGTTTCAGTTTTATTGAAACAAAAACTATGTTTATAACTACTCATAAGAATGGGAAGTGGGATGAAGGAGAATTAATGCCATTTGGAAATTTTGAAATTTCACCTGCATCTTGTGTAATAAATTATGGACAAGGTATTTTTGAAGGAATGAAAGCCTTAAGAGCTAAAAATGGAGAAATAACATTATTTCGGCCTGAAGAAAATGCGAAGAGATTCAATTTTAGCGCTAGAAGGATGTTAATGCCTGAATATGATGTGGATAAATTTCTTGATATTGTGAAGAGAGTGGTAAAGGAAAATGAAGAATATATCCCACCTTATGATAGTGGAGGTGCATTATATATCCGGCCTATTTTATTTGGATATGGGCCAATTCTGGGAGTACATTCAGCAGAAGAATTTAAATTGATTATTTTTACAGTTCCCGTTGGACCTTACTTTCCTGAAGGCTTTAAAGGAATTAATTTGGAAATATCAAAAAAATATACAAGAGCTGCTCCGGGAGGGACAGGTTCAGCAAAGACAATATGTAATTATGCTGGGACAATGTTACCAGCAAAAGAATCAAAAGCAAGAGGCTTTGCCCAAATTCTTTATTTAGATGCGGTTCATAAGGAATATGTCGAGGAAGTCGGTGCCGCAAATTTTTTCGCAATGATCAATGGTAAATTAGCAACTCCAAGAAAGTCTGGTACGATTTTAGAAGGAATTACAAGAGAATCTATATTAGAATTAGCATCTAAAAAAGTAGGGTTAGAGATTGAAGAGAGAGAGATATCTTATAAAGAACTATATGAGGAGTCATGTACTGAAGTATTCTGTGCGGGAACAGCGGCAGTAATAACACCAATTGCATCAGTTACTTTAGAAGGTAAAGAACGTATATTTAATAACAGAGAACCAGGCGAAATAACAAGTCAAGTATATAATTTATTGACGGGGATTCAAAGATTAGAAGTTGAGGATGAGTTTGGCTGGATTTCTAAGGTCTAATTTTTTTTTTAAATTAATTTGAAATCCTTTTTAATAAAGAATTAAAAGCCTCTTTAACATTATATCCTGTTTTTGATGAGATTTTTAAATAACCTATTATGTTATTATATTTATTGATAATTTCTGAAACACTCTTATCATAAACTTTACATTCATGAAGATTAATTATATCACATTTTGTTCCTAATAAAAATGCTGAAATATTTCCATATTCATTTAATTTTTGTATCCATTGTTCTGCATTTTCAAGAGTGTTGAAGCGAGATAAATCAAATAAAATAAATGCAGCAATAGACCCATCAACGAAATTGGTTAAAAGGTGTTTAAATTGATTTTGACCTGCAAAATCCCACATTACGAAATTATACTCGTGCCCATTTACTGTGAGAGTTTTTGAAAAAAAATCAACTCCCTTAGTTAATTCACTATTACCATCGAAACTATCATGAATTAAACGATTGAGAAACGAGGTTTTCCCAACACCACCATCACCCGAAACAATGAGCTTTACTGTTTTTTTCATATTAATATTATCTATTTTATTTTAAATATAAAAAAGTACTATAAAATCTGATTTCCGTAATAATAGAACATAAAAAAATTTTTCTACTTATTCTGTGTTTTTCTTACTTAAATGTAAAAGATCATAAAACAAAAAATAAGGAAAATGAGTGATACTTTTCTATAAGATTTAACTGATTCATTTAACTCTAAGAAGTTGGGAGCTTCCTGTACATATAAGATTTTCTTTTTCGTCCCATACTTTTGCTTTGCAGAAAAAGATATTTTTTCCACGCTTTATGCATTTTGCTATTGCTTTTAAACGTCCATTAGAAACGGGTTTTAGGAATTCGACTTGTAAATCTATTGTTGTAGCATATCCATTAGGAAGAATCAACGAAAACGCTGCACATGCGCAAGTAGAATCAATAAGGGAAGCTAAAACGCCACCATGAATCATTCCATTCTGGGTTAATTCTTTTCTTATTTCAATTTCGAAATTAGCTCTTCCATTAGAAATTTCTTGTAATTCAAAACCTAAAGTTGAATAGTATGGTATTCTATCATAGAGAAATTTTATTAAATCATCCATAATATTTTTTTAGCTATTTTAAAATTTAATAGTATCTATTAATTGAATCTTTATAGTATTCATAAAGCAAAAAAATAAAACATAAGAAATCCCATTAACTTTTGATGCTAAAATTTACAATTAATGCATTTCTCGACCTTAGATTAGAAGATGGGAGAACAAACATATATGTAAACAATAAATTATTTATGCATTGTAAATACATTTTATTGAACATTCCTATAGATAAAATTGAAGATTTCGAAAGGATTGATTCAATAGATGAGATTGTAGAAATAATCGATGGACATTTTGAAATTTCTGGTGAAAATCAGGTTAAAATTTCTCCAAAAACGATATTCTGGGCTCATTGTTCAAATCTTCAAGTATGGTATGAAAATGATTATAATTCATGTTTGCTCCATAGAAATTTAGCATTTCCTTTAGTTAAGGCGTTGACTAAGGCAGGAGATAAGCTTGCAGCGTCAGTTTTTAAAGAAGAGGTGGCTAAAAGATTTGAAAGCAGTAATATAAAAATGAACCAGTTTTTATTAAATAACAGGTATTTGGATTGCCTAAATAAAGACGAATTAAGTATTTTACTAGTACAGACGAAATCGAACCTAATTAATAGTGTTATTAGCCAACTCAAAAAATTTATGAAAATGCCTCTTGTAAATTACAGAGAAATAAAAGAATTAATAGATATTTTACTTTTCATCGATTTAAAATATGATCAAAAATACATTTTTTGTGTTCTTAATAACTTAAATAAGAAATTTAGAACTCATTTTGCTCGTTTTTTGACACTCCATCTAAATTATAAAGAGTTTGATAATTATAAAATCCCCTATGGGAAATTTATAACCTATTTTGAAGAAGTTCTTAACTATTTATATGAAATATATCCTGAAATTAATGAATTTCTAAAAGTTATCGATTCTGGTTTTATAAACAGTTCTCTTTCTTTAGATGAGAAGCGATCATACGGTTATGTTTCTTATCTTTAAGATTTTGAAAATTTTTGGAACACCTATTATTTTATTGCTTAAAAGATTTCTCAAGATAATAATAACTATAAGCTTTCTTAAATCCTAGCTTTGTATATAAATCCATAGCTTCTTTATTCTCAATTTCAACTTGTAGCCATATAGTTTTAACTCCGTTTAGTATTCCCCATTCATTTATAATTTTAAAAAACATTGAAGTAGCAATTTTTTGCTGCCGAACATCTGGATCTACTAGTAAATCAGCTATATATAAAAATCCATGGGGATCTAATATTCCCATTAGAGTTCCTACAACTTTATTTTCATATTCGGCTACTATAAAACGTTTTTGTGGAATTATAATTCTATATGATAATGCTTCTAAAACATTCTGGGCGTGTTGACTTCTTTTAGAATATTTTTCTAAAAAAGTTGATAATTTATTTACTCTTTCAGAATAAAAAATATATGAAAAATCCTCATTATTTATTTCATTTCTTAAATCTTGAATCGAGGCTATCATTGTATGGGTAATACAGCCTGCTTGATGATATCCCTGTTCTAATAATTTAGCATCTAAACCGTTTGGTTCAAAATATTCCGGAATTGTAAAAATTGTTGATAAATTATAGGTCTGATAAGCTTTTTCAACAAATTTTATATCTCTATCCAAGTTATTTAAGTCACCAGTGTAATTTATAGGGAAAACAGAATTTGCACGGGATGTCACTCCTTCAGTAAACCGTAATACCCACCCGTTTAAGAAGTAATAATGTTGAGCAGGCCAAGAATTCATTAGAATTTCTTGTAATTTCTTGAAATCTTTAATTTTCAACATATTTTCTCAACCTTCTATTCTATTTAGATCGAATTTTATATTACAGTACCAAAGGAAGTTAAACTCTGAATCTGCTTGACCTGAATTTCTTTCTATCAAAATTTAACTCCAATTTTTTATTTTAAAATATTCAAATCAAATTCTTTATTTTTGTGGGCGTTAACCCTAATGTTTATTAGAAAGAAGTGATAATATATATGTATGACAGTACAAAATATATTTCCTAATTCAGCTTTGAATTCGGGAATTAAACCACTTCTTTCTAATCAATATATGCTCTCATTTTTTAAAAAGTTTTGTGATGAAATCAGATCTCGAATGTGGCGTCTTAAAAAAGCAAGAAATGCAAGATATGAAAAGGAAGACTTCTTAAGGGTTTTCTTCTTCTCTGAGATGGTTGGAAGATCGATTCACGATACAAGTGAAATGCTTAACGAGTATTTCTTAAGTAAAAAAAGGGGAAGACGAAAAACTTTCACAGACGGACGAAATAAGCGGTTAATTCCACACCAAACGGAAGTAAATAAATTTCTAAGGCAAATTGGGCTAAAAAGAGCAGGTAATATTCTCCGTGAATGTTTATTCCATCAATTAAAAGAGGCTTTGGATTTAAATGTTATTTCACAAAAGGTTAACGTTTTAATTGATTTCACAGAACATCCATATTACGGAAAACGAGATGATAAGATGATCAAGGGAACAAATCGGCAGAAGGGAACGAAGAAGATGCGTCATTATTTAGGGTTTTCGATTTTATCAAGAAATATTCACCTTTACGCAGGATTGGAACAAATTGCACTGGGGCACTCCAAGATTCCAATCATTATTAAATTCCTAGATCACTTGCTCAATTTAGGATTTGAGCTTAAATACGTGCTAATGGATCGGGAATTCTACAGAGTAGAGCTTTTAGATGATATAAAAAGAAAAGGTGGAAATGTACTAATTCCCGCTAAATCTTATAAAAAAATAAAGCAAATAATCGCGGATTATTTAAGCGATAATGGTGGGCGAGTCAGGAAATATGCATTTTCAACTGCTACGGAAGCAAAGCGTCGATTTTCTCAAAATGTTTACCTGATAATAAGAGCAAAAAGAGAATTTTCTCTTCAAGGCATCAAACGAGACTTTCAAGACAGGAAGATTTCCCTCAAGGATGCCCAGAGACGGGTGTTTACTATAATGACAACTGAGAAACCAAAAGGAAAAACAAGTTCTTGGGCCTCCCGCGTTTCGTTATTTTATCGTCGTAGATGGTTGATAGAAACGGGATTTAGCGACTTAAACCGAATTAATCGTCGATGGAAGTCAAACCATGATAACGTGCGATATTTAGATATATTGGCGCGAATGCTCCTTTATAACTCGTGGAAAATAAATAAAAAATTAATTCAGAATCACGCAAAAAAAGAAGGGAAAATTAAAAGTTGGACGTTGAATCAAAATCAGGACTGCTTGAAGCAAGCGTTTCTTTCGTTAGAGAAAAAATCACTAGGGGTGACTGGGTAAAATACAAATAATGTCGGTGTACCGACCATAAAAAATAAAAAGAAAAAAAATAAATACTTAGATACTGATATTAAAAAAAAAATTTATTTATATTTGCTTATTTTGTATTTTAATTCAGTTCATTGGATTGCATTAAATTATGATAAAAAACATAATTTTTGATTTGGGTAATGTATTATTAAATTTCAAACCAGAGACATTTTTACTTAGATATACTAAAGATGAACAATATATCCAAAATTTTATTTCTAAAGTAATTAGAAACAAAATTTGGTTCCGTTTAGATCGCGGAACTATTTCGCTTGAAAACGCTAAAGAAGAGTTTATTAGGATGTACCCTGAAGATAGTAACTTTTTAATCACGTTTTTTGAGCATTGGATGGAAATGCTCACCCCAATACAAGAAAATGTAAAAATATTATGTGATTTAAAAACTAACGGTTATAAAACTTATATTTTATCTAATTATATAGAAGAAGCATTTGAGATTACAGAAAAAAAATACGATTTCTTTTCACTTTTTAATGGGAAAATAATTTCAGGCCAAGAAAAGGTTATTAAACCTGAAATTGAAATTTATCAAAAATTAATTGATAAATATAATTTAGTGCCAGAAGAATGTGTTTTTATTGATGATATTCGCTCATTTTTATTTCGTGCGAGGAAATTAAAGATGAAAACAATCTTATATACACCAGATACCGACTTAAGGACAGAATTAAGAAAATTAGATATAAGTGTTTAAAAATTATATTACATAGCTGTTCGATTTTCTTTAAACCATTCAATGGCAAAATCTACAATTTCTCTTTGTGATAATAATCTAGCATCAGTAATTCCAACTTTACTTGGAATATAATTTATTTTTGATTCGTAATCTTTTCCTAATTGCTCAAAATCATCCATATTAAGTTCAAGTTCTTCCCATTCTGTCCATTGCCTTTTATTATTTACTAGTATTGCAGATCCATTTAATTTATATCGCTTTTTAAAGTAATTGCTTCGATATTCTGCAAGATGTAGGGATGTATTGTTTTCATGAGAAACTCCAAGTAATAAAATGTGTCCATCAAGTTCATAAATTCGAGCTAAAGGAGAATCTTCACCAAGATCTGCAAGTAGTTCATGATTTTTTGTAATTATTTCTGCGTATTTTCCCCATGCCGCAAACGACGATACAGGATGATTACTACGAACAACATTAGGCCATTTTCTAAAAGTTTCTACGATAATCCCCATTCCTCTGGTAGGTGTTATTTCAGGATTATAAGCAGGCATTTCGTTCCGAATTATCTCCCACCAGTTTTCAGGAACTGGTGGATTTTCCCATTGAGATGGATCTGAATTATCACTTGAAAATGTGGGCATAATTAGGGTTCCTTCTGATGTAAGAATATGCATTAGCGCACTTATAACAGCCACGGGGCCACCAACAGTCCAACCTATCTTACTTAATGAACTATGCATTATTACTACTATTCCAGGTTTAATTCCAAGCGTTTTAAAATCGTGTTTCAATGTGGTTATTGTATTAGGATATTGAGTAGATTTAACAACTTCCTTCTCAGATCTTTTGTTATGCTCAGCGTCCATGAAGATATTGAATATTTAAAATTAAAAAAGATTTTTGATTAAGTGGTTTTTGTTTTTTCGACAAAAATACTAAATTCATACTCTGTTTTTCTTTAAAAATATACAATAATTGATAGAAGTATGGTTGACAATCATAGTTATAGTTTTTTTGGTCAAAAAGTAGGCTTGATTATTCAAAGTGCTTCTAAAAATGAACCTTTTATCTTTTTTAGGCTTATTAAGAGCAAAAATGATGGATCTTGGGAAAAACCTAGCAACGGAGAAGGCAAAATAATTAAATTCTCTTTAGAAGAATTGGTTTGGATTATTCGAGTGCTTACAAAAGGGATAAATTCATGGTCAAGTTATCATACTTACAAGGATAATAAAACTCAGATATCATTCAAATGGGAGGATGGAGAAAAGGCGAAACTTTGGATTCATATCGGTTCTTATTCAAAGGTGCTAGAGTATTCTCAATTTAAAATATTTGAAATGCTACTAAAGCACATACTAAAAGAAAAAATAGAATTTGCTACTGTTCTTAATAGTTCAAAGAGGAATAATGTCAAAAAATTAAACAATATCGTTGTACAAGAAGAAATTATTATGGATACTGGCAATAATGTTAAAATGAATAATGATTTTAAAGGTTATAATGATGGAAAGCCTAGTGAGATTAAAGAAATAGCTGGAACAATTAAAGGAGAAACTGATAAAGCCTTGCTTATTCAATTTGAAAATGAAGCAGAAGTCTGGATACCAAAATCCACAGTTCATTCGGGATTTAATGTTGCAAAGAACCTTGTTCAAAAATTCTCCATTGATAGTTGGATTTTAAAAAAAAATAATGTTGTGTCTTAACACTCGGAAATAATGCCTGAATCTGAAGAACTTAATAGAGAAAAATATAGATTTATAATCTATCATGGACATATCCATATATTAGCAAAAAATGAAGATTATAAAGAACAAGATAATCTACATAATAAAAAAATTCCTAAATTCTAATTTATTTCTGTACAAAAGACATTATGAAAAATCCCTGAAAAACCTTAAGACTTTAATAAATGGGTGGAACACGTCGAGGAATATGAAGATCTGTTGAAAAGACGAAATTTACTCTTAATGAATAAATTTTATCGTAGTTTTTTTGTGAATCATTTATACTACTTTTTTAACCTTAAAAATTGAAAACGTACCATATGCTTTAGAAACAAGAGTTCCATTACTCATGATTTCTGATTCAAGAATTCCTATACTTCTACCTTTATGAATTACACTTGTATCACAGATTAGAGTTCCTTCTCTAATAGGTTTAAAATAAGTTATTTTAATCTCTACAGTAGCACATAATTCATCTTTTTCTAATAGAGAATATAATGCGCCTCCCATACCTGTATCTGCCATTGAATATAAGACACCTCCATGAAGTGTTTTATGTGGATTCATCAATTTTTCTGCTACATCTAGGACACACTGTGAATGTCCATTGCCATATTTAGTAAACTTTAACCCAATTAAGTCTCCAAAGGGATGAAATCCCTTTGCATGAAAAACGGTCTTTTTAGACATACTCTATGTAAATATTATTGAAATTTAACCTTTATGAGGATAGCTTTATAGGTTCATTGTTTAAATGAGGAATAACAATATTTCTGGTGTTTATTAATGCAGGAATTACAGAATGTTTCACCACATAGAACACAAACGATCTCTTCATTATTGTAAATATTCAAGTTGATTTTACATCGATTACATTGCCGGTATCTCTCTGAAAAAGAATTTTTACTTTTTTGAAATTTTTTATTTTTTAGTTTTACTATAAAACTTAACATCTTCTAAAAATACATGGATTATATTTACTATATTTTAAAATAGAGCCTTAAAAACTTCGAATAAAATAAACCTAAATTGAAATAATCCACTTAATTTTACTTTTTCTAAAAAATTCCGATACTATTTTTAAAGTTAGTTTTATTGCAAATCAACGACTAATTCAAGAAATTCTGTATATGGAATGGCTGTCCAGCTCTCTGCAAATGTAGCACCCGCAGAACGGGAAAGTAATGAAACTTTCGCAGCTTCTAGTTCATCTTTCACTTCAAAAATATCAAGAAAGTCGTAAGGACCTAATATAGCATAATGGGCGATCCATTTGATATTTGGAACTTTATCTCTAACTAACTTTAAAAATTCTTCACCTTGTTGTTTCCTTTTTTTAACTAAATCAAGATTTTGAAGTTTAGTTGCAAGTATAAATATTGGCATAGTATATGGTTGGGGTAATTTATGCTATAAATCTTACCTTCACTAATAAATGTTAAGTTAAAAAAAAATAGGAATATGTTATGAATTTTTTTCTACTCTCGCTAATTCTGCTTTTTTATCCATTATTGCCATATAAGTCGCTTTAGAATTTATCGGAGGGATAATTTCCTTTTCTTTTTTAAAAAGCTGAATAGCCTCAGAAGTACAAGTAGGAACACAAATTCCACATCCTATACATCTTGCTTTGTTAACATTGGCAATGTTATCTTCAATATGGATAGCATCCATGTTGCACCTATCTTCGCAAATTCCACATCCCACACATAGATCCTCATCTACTTCTGCATAATAATTAGTAGCAAAGAACTGAGCTGGTTCTGATAATCTTTTTTGATTAGTAAGAATTCCACAGCAACATCCACAACAGGTACATATGGCCATTGGTCTTTGAGAATTACCGGGTTGTATTACTAAGCCATCCTCTTCAGCTCTTCTGAGAATTTTTAGTGCTTCTTCTTTAGGAATTTCTCTGCCTAATCCTTTTCTTATATACGTTTTCGCAAATGACCGAAAGGCGAAACAAGATTCTCTGAGATCCGTTTTTTTACAAGGATCTCCAACAAGATCTTTTGCTTGTCTGCAGATACATTCTTGCACTGAGATTGGTTCTCCTATATTTTCAATCATTGTTCTTAGTTCGTCATAAGTTGAGATTTTTTGCTCAAAAGTTACACTTTCTTCTATAGGAATTGTACGTAATTGAGGGATTTTTGTCTTATTAAACTCATCTATAAATGCCTCTTCAAAGTATTGCATAAAATCATTATAAAAATCTTCTGTGAGACGATTCAGTTGTAATTCATAGAAACCAATTACTAGCGGAGCATTTACGTAATATTTTATTTCCTCATCTCCTTCTTTTTGTGAGCCGAAATGAATAAGACCTTCTTCATCCATCTTATCTAATTCATGTTCTAATTGCTCAATCGTTATACCACTACTCTTAACCTTTCTATATATCTTCTTTAAGGGTAAAGGTTGGAAACTCAAGTTCGTTGCCAATTCTGCTTGTTTAGGAGTAAAAAGATATTTTAGAATTCGCAACTCTACACCAGATTCAGTAGCTGGAAATCCAATAGGTAATTTATCAAGATGTTTTTGTAATTCTCGATAAATACTGTTATTCTCGTTATTCATAGGTTAAATTTATATTCAAATCTATTTGAAATTAACTATTAGCTGTTATAAGTCATGAATAGTATGCAATCCAATCTATGTAATTCTCAAAATACTATTGATTAGAGTATAGTTTAAGAAGTTAATATCTTAAAAAAAAAATAATTGTTCTTATCTCATAACTCCATAAAGCTCGAAAAGAACGAACCACTATATACCTTTTTGTAATAATCGTGTATTTCAAATATTTAAATTTAATTGCTTTCACTTCTTAAATTAAATTATCTGAAAAATCAAAATATCCCGTATTCATCTGTGAAAGGTAAAATTACTTATATTATATCATTGAATTCATCCTCTAAAATTATTAAAATTGAAAGAGTGATATATTTTGGAAGAAAAAGCTTTCCTAGAATATCTTATAGAGAATAATGTTTCTCAAGAACAAGCAGACATTTTTGTTTCTAGATTAAATGAATTTAATAAATTTCTTAGAAAAGAAAAGAATGATGTGGATTCAATTCCTACTGGAGGAATACTTAATTATACTGAGTATTTAGTAGAAACTGAGAGAGATTATGTATTAGAATTTTTGAGAGCTTTACTCAATTATGCTAATTTTACAAAAAAAAATGATTATGTAGTTGAGATTATTGATATTGTAGAATCATATAACGCAATGGAGAATCTATATCTAAGGGTTGCGGAACAATTTGATGTTAAAGTTCGAGATGAAATTTTTGAAAATATAAATATTCCCCCTTTGGGAGTTAATCCTGATAAGAAAACCAAAATTTCAAAAATAGTTATGAAAAGATTAGAAGAGAAGCTAGGCGAAGATAAGACAATAGAATTATTAGCTCCTTGCTTACACGGTCGCCCTCTTGAACCCATTAAAAAAGACAGAGAGGTCTTCTTAAGAATAAATGATATCGATGAATTCTTAAAGGTGAAAAAACAAGAATCTATTAAAACAGCCCAAAAACACCAAAAAGAGGGGACGCTATTATATGCTCAGTATGTTGATGAAGAAGTAGTAGAATATATAAAAGATAATCCAACCATTACTCCTGGAATAAGAGAAGGAGATAAAATTATAGCTACTAAAACCCCTTATCAAATAAAGAAATTTTTGAATGCTGATAACGAGAGGATGAAATGATATTATTCTTGCTATTGTGCTTGGGTACGAGGTGCAATTAAAAATGGTACTGAAAAAGAAATTTCTCCTAATTTCTGTTATTGTAGCACCGGATTTACCAAAAAGTATTGGGATGTAATATTCGATCAGCCAATTAAAATCGACCTAATTGAATCACCTCTTAGTGGAGCATTAGAATGTAAGTTTGCTATACATATTCCAAAAGAATTCCAAAAATAATGCAATTCTAAGTGAGGGATGAACTTAATTCCTAATTAATTATTGGAAATCGTCCCATCTCAAATCAACCAAACGATAAATATGCTCCGCATCTCTCATACTCTTTCCTAATTTTTTATAAAAACAAATTTTAATTGCATAGATTCAATTTAATAACTGTTTTATGGTGAATAATGTGACTAAAGTAGCAGTTGTATCTACAAAAGATCGTGTTTATGGTGTAAATAAGTCTTTAGAGTTATTAGGTATCAATCCTGTTAAAGATAAAAATGTAATTTTCAAACCAAATTTCAATACTGCTGATCCTCCTCCTGCTTCCAGCTCAATGGAAACAATAAAGCAACTTATTATCAAATTAAAGGAAATGGGTGCAAAGACCATCACAGTCGCGGAAAGAAGTGGTCCAGCTAAAACTGCAGATGCTATTAAGAAAAAGGGATTAAATGAGTTAGCAAAAGAATTAGATTTTAAGATACTTGATTTGACTAATGTACCTAAAGAAGATTTTATCTTTAAAAAACCTGAAGGCTGTCATTGGAAAGATGGATTTCTTTTTCCAAAAATATATAATGATGCGGAATGTGTTGTTGAAACGTGTTGTTTAAAGACTCATATGTATGGTGGTCACTTTACATTATCACTAAAGAACGCAGTAGCATTAGTACCTAAAAAATTTATGGGTGAACTGCACTCTTCTAAACATCAAAGATTGATGATCGCGGAAATTAATGCTGAATACAAAGCTGATTTAATTATCATGGATGGCCTCATTGCCTTTGTAGATCGTGGACCAATGGAAGGTACCCGAAAAGAAGCAAATGTTTTTGTTGCTGGAACAGATAAAGTGGCAATTGATGCGGTTGGAGTTGCTATTTTACGGATTCTAGGAACAACATCAGAAGTATCTAATGGACCAATTTTTGAGCAAGAACAAATTAAAAGAGCAGCAGAATTAGGTGTGGGAATAACTTCATCTGAAGAAATTGAATTTATAACTGATTCTGAAGATGCGGAAAAACTGGTGGCCCACATTATAGAAAAACTGGAAGAATGAATAAGCTTCTTTTTAGAACGAATAAATAAAAACTAAAATTTTTTCTTATTTTTATATTCCTTCTTGATTTTCTCATTCTCCTGACAAAGCGGCGCGTGCTTTCTCTAAGTCATCGACTCCGAGAACTATTCTATTATTCTCTGCAAAATAGATTAGATCAATATTAACACCAGCATCACCTATTTTACGTGCCATATTCCCCCCTGTGCCAGGCTTTCCCACAGTATGACCTATATCCACAACAAGTACTTCACGCACAGCACGCACTTCAAAACCCGCATCTTCGAGTAGCCAGCGGGTCGTTTCTTCATCTTCAACCAAAATATGGACAAAGGCTTCATTTTTTAAGGGAAAACCACATAAGCCTTCCATATTAATACCATTTTTACCCAGTGTCTCCCCCATATCCGCTAATGTACCTGGTTGGTTTTTCAAAACAACCGTTAAATCTTTCAATATTTAAATCCTCCTATTTCTATTTATTTTATTTTATTTTATTAAATTAAATCTTAATTTCGTTTTTACGAGATTTTTTTGCAATGCTTAAATATGTCTTTTCCCTATTTAAGCTTTCTTTTAAAATTTCTTTTATATAAGAGTATGATCATAAAAAGTTAGTTCTAGAATATAATCCTTTGCTCAACTCGACATAATTTGTGTTTTCTCCGACTTCTATCGAAAAGATTGTGGGTT
>JAZGEW010000031.1:0-2744 GCA_036478875.1 Promethearchaeia archaeon
TTTTCTTTTTTCTTCCGTCGAAATTTTAAAATCTTTTCCATCTTCTAATTTGTGTGAAGGTTCAATAACACCCAACTCTTTTTCTCTTATCTCCGTCTCCGATCTTACAATTTCATATTCCAATTTATTCTTTTCAAATTCAATTTTGCTTTTCCCGAGTTCAAATCTGATTTTTTCGATTGATCGATACGATTCCTCTAATTTTTTTTCTTTTTTTTTAAAATCAATTTTTTTTTCCTCTACTTGCTTACTCAATTGTGTAAATTGCTCTCTTGCTTCTTGCAATTTTTCGTTGTGACTATTAAGCTCCTCCTTAGTAATTTCTAAATCTCCGCTTTTCTTTTCAAATTCTTTTATAGTAGATTCATATTCTTTTCTCTTTTCTAGCAATTTTCGGTTCCTATCTTCGTAATCCTGTATAGTATTTTCTAATTTAGCATATCTCCTATTGTATTCGTCGTCTTTTTCTTTATATTCTTTCAATTTGCTTTCATAATACTTTTTCAATTCATCAATTTTTTCTGACGAATCTCCTTCTTTAATTTCCAAATCACTTTCTATTTCATTAGAAATCTCTGCATTAATTTCATTATTTTCAGTTGATAAATCCATATCATTTGCTTCAATTACGGGTTCTTCAAATTCCGAATATTCTATGTCTAATAATTGACTTTCATTATCTATATTATTAATATTTGATATCTCTGAATCGCTTTTGTTTTCACTTTCAATATCCTCAGATAATATATCCGAGAAAACTTCATCAAGAACACCCTTTACTTCAGGAAAAATATTTTCTTCTCCATAAAGTCTTTCTTTCTCCTCAATAATGTAATTAATATCATCATTTTTAGAATTCGAATTTTCATTTTGATTTTTAGCTTTTTCATTATCTTCTATTTTATCCATTATCAAATCCTATTTTTGCTTTTTATTGTTTAATTACCAAATAAATTTTTTACAATAGGGAACCTACTTCTGTAAAAATTTCTCTAGAAGTATCTTTTTGAATAATACTTTTTATTTGTTTTATGATCTTGTTGGTTTCAAAATGAATTAATCCTATATTTATCCTTTTAGGAAAAGTTACCTGCAAAAGTACGTTAGAGAAAACTCTTGAAATTAATATTGTGAAATCTGCCTCGACATTAGTATTTAAACCAGCGTCAATTTTAATTTGTTCTAGAATTTTGTTAGCATTAATAATTTCTATTCCTCTCTCTGCTATTGATAATATACTCGCAGATATTGCCGCAAAACTTGAATTAAGTTCTTCGTCTTGGTCATCTTGTTCACTATTAATGGCAATAACTAACCCATCTTCCGTTATTAGATTAGCAATATTTACCCCTGTATTAATAACAAGATCGTCTAATAATTGTATTAAATTATCTCTTAAATTTACTTTTATATCTGACATTAAAATTCCTATTTTTCATAAATCTTTTTTTGTGTTCATTTATTTTTGTATTGCCTAAATTTGTACAATTTATTAAAATTAAAAAAAAAAAATTTTATAATTAATTGAATTTTTATCCTAACACCATTTTGATTTTATCCAGTGCCAAATTTAATTCGAAATCTATTAACCCAATCTTTGCATCTGCTGGCGCTAAAGCTACTAAGACTGCTTGACTTAATTGGTTTAAAATAACGAGCTTTTTAGACCCATTAATAACAATAGATCCTGTTTTTCCTGATTTTAAAGTATCGCCAACCCTAGTCCCAACTGATGTTAAGGCAGCAGACATAGCCGCTAATGCCCTTTCATCGATTTCTTTGTGTAGAGCGCTTGCCATCATTTGACCTTTTAACGAGATAAGAGCACTATTTGTGACTTCAGAATTTTTTTCCAATTCTATTAAAATATGGTGAATTTTTTCTGCTTTTGCACTCATTTTATATTACACCTTCTTTTATTTTTTATATGCATTTAAAGATTAAAAAACATCAATATTAACTTTCTTTTCTTCATTTTATTGTGTTTTTTCATTAGGATGGATACATAACAAAATCGGACTCTTCATTGAGGACCTTGTTGTAAAAATCACAGGACACACAATTGGCTAGCTTCTCGGCGAATACACCTTGAACCGCCCCGCCACAAAGAGTTCCAGCTACGATCCAACAACTTCGTCCACCGTTTAATCCCGTGTTGACACCGTTCACATTAGCATCTGCTGCAGCTGGACAGACACCAAGTTCTTCAGCCTTACTACCGCCTTTTTCTCTACCACATTTCTTGAATTCCCAGCAGTTAACTCTGGCCAGCGATGCAGGGTATACCTCAAAGTTGCTCTCTTCTGTTGCCACATCATGGTAAAAATCGCATTTTATACAGCTATCCATCTTTGCGGCGAACTCTCCTTGAGTTGAGCCGCCACAGAGGGTCCCTGCTACAGCCCAGCATATTCTACCAGCGTGTTTGCCACTATTAATTCCATCAAATTGTTTCCCAGTACTAGCTACACATACCCCCAGTTCATCAGCTTTTTCTCCTCCTGGCTCTCTCCCACATTTCTTGGATTCCCAACAATTTATATTTGTCATTTTTAATCTTTTTTTCTTTTTTGTTTTGTTTTGTTTTATTGATTTCTACAATTTATTGATTTAGATACATAATTTTTTTTTAGATTTGTGTGTAAAACCATAATAATTCTTTATATATTTAAATTTATCCATAACATTTTATGATCTAATAGAAAAAAAGTATAAACATATTTTTAAGAATATATTTTAATAAA
>JAZGEW010000032.1:0-4709 GCA_036478875.1 Promethearchaeia archaeon
AAAGTGAGGATATCATTTATTATCATTAAAATTTGTTGCATTATATTGATTATTTGAGGCATTTTCTCACGAGATCTATCAATAGTAGAAGTTTCTGATGATATTAAGCCGTTCTCACGTTCTTGTTTTAATTCTTCCCAAACATTGTCTTTTAATTCGGAAAAATCGATGCCTAAATTTTCTAGAGCCATTTGAGCGCCATCAAAAAGATAGTTGATTGTGTCTTTATATATATACTGTAAGTCATTTTTCAAGTGCCATAAAATACGGATTATATTGGCTGATAAGTGAATTAGAAAAATATGAGTCAGAAAAAGGTTGGATTCTTGCTGTTGGTAAGGGTAATTTTTACTTTATAAAGTAAAAATCCTATGAAGATACACTTTTTATATAGGTGAATTCTCTTCTTATAAGTAAGCCTAAAAATCAAATGATGTAATTATGTTCAATTCAGGTAAAGAATTTAATCAAAAGAAGCTTTTTCTACATTTTAATGGTTTAATAGATAGATACATGAATAGATTTGTTGGTAAACATAAAAATCAGTTGACTAATTTTGAAAAACTGCAGTATTTACACAATGAATTTGTGTATAAAGCGTATTATGCTTATTCTATTCTACAACGGATGAGGTTAATGAAAGAAAAAGCATTCAAACCTCAATTTGAAGCCATAAAGTCTAATCTTAATATAAAAAATGAAACAGAATTATTATATACTTCATTTCTCACTCGCGAATATATGTATTTTATCATGCCATTTCTTAATACAATGTTCCTTCTTCAAGATAGAATAATGCTCATTCTTGGACACTATCTTGAAATTAAAGAAAAATTGCCAGAAAAACTACCTACATATTATTATGGTTATAAAGAAGGAAATAACATTATTTTAACAAAGTTCCCAGAAACAATACAAAAATTAGTTTTAACTTATTGGATTGAACATGGAGAACGGATTAGATCCTACAGAAATTTAGATCAACATCATTATAATTTATCTTTTCATACCTTTTATAGAATAAAGCCAAAAGAGGAATTTGTAGTTTACCTTCCTGATAAATATACAAGCAATTTTGAAAAACTTAGCTATAATAAAAAAGTAATCGCTCTAGATTATTTTGAATCTGAATTTAATGTATTTCATGATTTAGTTGAGAATCTCGCAAGAAGTATTGATGTAAACCCAAAAGAATTCCAACCTTCCCATTCGTTAGTACCACTGGAAGATTTATCACATTATGAAAATGGGGAATTAATCTCTATTTGGATAATTGGAAATGAAGTAATTGAAACTCGAATAAGTAAAGATAATGAACCAAATTCAAAAGCTAAAAGAATTGAAATGAAAACAAGTCCAAATACTGTTACAGAAATTAATTGGAAATTTAAGTAATTTTGGGAATTATTCTATAATTAATATTACATAATTCTAATTATCCAATATTTGATATTGAATACAAGACTCGTCAGGGGTATTATAGGGCTTTAGAAAGTGCAAATTTAAAAAAAGGTGAGATGAGATTTATTCACTGGTTTTTTACCAGATATATTAAATCACATAGACAGTTTCAGTGAAATCTTTCTTCTATTTCGTATAACCATAATGGATGAAGACAATCTCCAATCCCAACTACTTGAATTCCTTTTATTTTACAGTTATATGCTAGGTTAGAGAGACCAATATTTTTGCATGCTCCCTCTGAGAATATATTATGAATATGTAAATCACAAATTTCTCTAACTGATAATGGTTTGATTTATATTATATAAATCGATGGAAAATTTAGGAACTAAATCTTTTCATAATTTACATTGTTTTCCTTGTATTTATGGTTTTTATCGCGAGGATTTTTTTTACATTGAAAAGGATATGCTTTTACTTTGGATTTCAATTTGGATATGGTTCGCAATACTTATTGGGTTTCATCTAAATCTAAAATAGATCACAATATTAAATTTATAAAAGATAAAATCTTAATAAATTATGTATCCAATTATTTATTCTGAAATTTAGGTATAACTGATAGTTCAACACTTTATTTCAGAAATCTTAAAAAAGAATAAGGGTGTAATTTTATGAATCCAAAAGAAATATTTCAACAAATATATTCAGATCCAATGCTTTTAGAGGAGTTCAAAAATCGAATAGAAAACAATAATATCTCTCAAAATGCTCAAGTACCTTATGAAGTAATGATCTCAATGAATGAATTGTTTTCTAAAAATTTTGAGAATCTTCCTGAAATTTCAACATTGGATTTTCAAGAAGGGAGCCCTGAAGCAATAATACTCGATTTCGGACGGCCTGCATTACTTATAAGAAACGATACTTTTTCTATTCCAGAGAGTAATATCTGGAAAAGCAGATTATTGACATCAAAATCAAAAATTGAAAATGCTATTCGCTCAGTTGGGAGAATAGAACTACTTGATCATCCCAGTTTTCAATGGATTGGTACTGGATGGATGGTTGCTGAAAATATTTTAGTGACTAATAGACATGTTGCTCTAGAATTTGCAGAGAAAACTGATACAGGAAAATACGATTTTCGCGTTAGTCCTAGATATAAAAAAATACGAGCAAAAATTGATTTCAAGGAGGAATATCATAATCCTGAATCTTTAGAGATAGATGTGGTAAAAATTCTATATATTGAAGATGATATCTCTAGAAAACCAGATATTGCTTTTTTAGAAGTAAAATCAACAAATGGTTTTTTACCTAAACCAATTCCTCTTAGCACCTCAAAAAGAAATGAAAATGACGTTGTCGCTGTAATAGGATATCCTGCAAAAGATAGTAGGAATAATATAGATGTAATGGCTCGTATATTTAATAATATTTATCAAGTAAAACGGCTACAACCAGGTCAAATTACTTCATGGGATAAATCGGCTAATGTATGGTATTTTTCTCATGATTGTTCTACATTAGGGGGAAATTCCGGTTCAGTAGTTATTGATCTTGAGACAGGTGAAGCAATAGGATTGCATTTTATGGGAAGTTATCATGAAAACAATTATGCTGTAAAAGCAGATTATCTTCTCAAAAATTTGAAAAAACTAAATGTAACTATAGAGGTAAATAAGTGGGAAAATGTGCTGAAACTAATACCACGAGATCCTCAGCTAGTATTAGATTATTATAAAGATAAAAAAGGGTATAATACTAAATTCTTAAAAGGGTGGGAAATTCCACTTCCTCTTAATGGAACTATTAGAAGTAAACTCCAACCTCTTATAAATGGAGATGCTAATAATGAAAGGAAAAATTTTGTGTTGGAATATCAAAATTTTTCAGTAGCAATGAATAGAGATAGAAAATTTGCAATCTATACAGCTTCAAATATAGATGGGAACAGTTTAAAACGTGTGCCAAGAAAGGATAAGTGGTATATTGATCCGAGAATTGCAGAGAATGCCCAAGTCGGAAATAAATTATATTATCAAAATGAATTAGATCGTGGACATGTTACAAGAAGATTAGATGTTGTATGGGGTACTAACGCAAAAGAGGCTAATAATGATACATTCCACTATACTAACTGTGTACCTCAACATGAAGGATTTAATAGGCGGTCTTGGAGAAAGATTGAGGATTGGATCCTTGACAATGCTAACATTCAGGATTTAAAAATCACTGTTTTTACAGGGCCAGTATTTAGAGATAACGATCCCTCTTATCGAGGAATCCAAATACCCAAAGAATTTTGGAAAATTATTGCATGGGAATCAGATAAAGGTCCTTCTGCTACTGCGTATCTTTTAAGTCAAAGTAATCTTATTTCTGACCTTCTTGAGACATTCTCCTATGGTAAATATAAGACTTATCAAGTACCTATAATAACAATTATGGATAAAACTGGAATTGATTTTAACAAATTAAATAATTATGATCCAATGAAAACAGTAAAACGAGAGGAGTTAATAGGAGGATATGCTAGATCAATTGAAAAGTTTACAGATATTAAATTCTAAATTTAAATTTTTTTTTTTTATAATTATAATTATAGTACCTATAAGTTTATGAAGAAAAAAGATAAAGGAACTCAATTAGTAATCATTGGAGCTGTGTTGGTTTTAAGTAGTGTTTGCTTTGATAATATTACAATTATATTTAGTATTCTTCTACCTTTTTCATTTATAGTTGTGATACTTGTAGTTATAGGTATAATATTTGTGATAATTGGAGGTTTAAAAAAGGAAGAAAAATGATTTTCTTTCTCTAATTTCATAATTAGCACTCATAAGTTTTGATAATTTTGTCTTTTCTAATTGAATCCACCAAACTTTGGTAATTTAGTTTATTAAAATCAAATATCGTTGCCTCTCTTCCTAATCTATGAAAACTAGTGGAATGACTATCAGAATTAGAAATTATAGAAACACCTTATTTAGCTCTGAAATTTTTCTGATCATTAAGGGATCAGCACTTAATCCAGTTTCAATACAATTAACTGTTTGTAGCATGTCTGGATAATACTGAAGAAATTCACCCAAAGTAAAGATCTTTACTTAAATATCTATTTCAAATAAAAGATAAAATCAAATTAAAACAAAATTATCATCAATCATATTCTAAAAAAAACTTTAATGTCAAACAACACTCACCCGACAAAAATAACTTAGCTCTCTAAGGTGAATAGAAAGGTTTATCTTCGTTTAATCCTTATTTAATTCAATGCCAACAAAACCTTCTGAAATTAA
>JAZGEW010000033.1:0-13081 GCA_036478875.1 Promethearchaeia archaeon
GCATATACACACCGATCAGGAAGGTAACCTAAGATATTATGAGGTCCATGGATTTCCTATATTTGATGGGAAAGGAAAGGTGATTAAGATGATAGAATATAATCTGGATATAACTGAACGTAAGAAAGCTGAAAATGAGTTAAAAAAAATCGAATGGCTAATGAGACCTAATATTAAACTAGACCATATGAAAATCCCTGAATATGGAGATTTAACTCAATTAAATGAACAAGGTATGATATTAAATATGGTAGGAAAAGATTTCTTAACTGATATTGTCAGTGATTTTATGAGATTATTAGGTACTTCAGTAGCAGTCTATGAAAAAAATGGAGATTATGCTTTGGGATTATTTGCTTCTACTTGGTGTAGATTTCTTGATAATACTTCTCGTAAATTATGTAAAACAGATGATAATCAAATAGCACTCAAGTGTGGGGTGTGGCATTGTCATGAATCTTGTTGGACAAAAGCTTCAAAAGAAAGTATTAAACGAGGAATATCTATAGATATAGAATGTGATGGTGGGATACATATTTTTGCGACACCAATTATTGTAAATAAGGAGATCATAGGGAATATAAACATTGGATATGGGGATCCTCCTTCAGATAATGTAAAACTTCAAGAAATTGCAGAAAAATATAATGTAGATGTTGACGAACTTAAAACCTTGTCAAGCGCATATGAAAAACGTCCAGCATTTATCATAAACCTTGCCAAAAAACAACTAATAACTTCAGCGAGTTTAATTGGTGAAATTGTTGATCGGAAAATTTCTGAACAAAAATTATTAGAATCTGAAGAAAAATTCAGAACTATTACAGAACAATCAATCCTAGGTATTTGTATTATTCAAGATGAAAAAATTTTATATGCTAATGAAGAATCAGCCTTAACATTTGGTTTCTTAATAACAGAAGACACATCATGGCCTATAGAAGATTACATTGACTTCATAAATCCTAAATGTAATAATTATGTAATAGAACAAATAAAAAATTGCCAAGATTCCAAAGAATTCAATAAGCACTTTGAGTTTCAAGGATCTCGAAAAACAGGTGAAAGAATTTGGATAGAAATTTATTTAAAACAGATTATATTTAATGAGAAACCAGCAGTTTTGTGCACATTAAAAAATGTTACTGATAAAAAAGAGATAGAAGAAATCAAATCAAATTTGTTAACAAGGATTTCCCATGAATTCAAAACACCCCTTATCTCAATAAAAGGATTTGCTGATTTACTGTTATCAGAACATTATAGTAGTCTGGATAAAAAAATGGCAACATTCTTGGAAAAAATTGTAATAGGATGTAAAAGGTTAGAACATCTATTGAAAAATTTCTTTGAAAGCTCCCATTTGGATAATGGTAATTTAAAGTTAAAGATACAATATAATAATTTATCTAATTTAATTATAGATAGTTTAGAACAAATGGAAGGACTTATCGATTTAAGAAAGCACTCTGTTTTTATAAATATTGAAGATGACATAATTACTAAATTTGACAAGAAGAAAATTTCAAACGTTTTTTTGAATTTATTAATAAATGCTATAAATTACACGCCAATTGAAGGTGAAATTTCAATTCACTCTGAAATCACTAAGGATGTTATAATTATATCAGTCCAAGATGATGGGATTGGCTTGAATGAAGATGAAAAAAATCAATTATTCAAACCGTTTGGAAAAATTGAAAGATATGGTGAAGGATGGGAGATTATTACAGAAGGAATAGGAATGGGGTTATTTATCGCTAAAGAGATAATAGAATTACATGGAGGAAAAATTTGGGTTGAATCTGAAGGAAGAGGTAAAGGTAGTGTTTTTAGCTTTTCACTTCCAATAGTGAAAAAATAGAATAACAATATTGAATTGATCAATACTTCATTTAATTTTTATATTCACTATTTTAAGTAATCAAATAAAAATTCTAGATCAACTAGATCGAAAGGTTTCAAGATATATCCATCTGCTTTTGTTTCTTCCATTTTTTTTTCTACTTTAGAGCCAGGAACAGCAGTTAAATAAAAAACAGGGATATCCTTAAGTAATTCATGAGATTTGATATTTTTACATATCTCAAATCCACTGATATCAGGTAAAATAATATCTAGTAAAATTAATTTTGGAGGCCTTATTTTTAATTCCTCAATACCCTTTAATCCTGTTAAAACTCCTTTAAACGAATAATCCCTGCTCTCAAAATAGTTTTTTACCAAATCTATTGTCGAAGGATCATCTTCGATGAGTAAAACATCATATTGAGGAAGGTGTAGATTATTTTTTTCTGATTTATAAATATATTTTGATTCTAGGCTTTTACATTCATTTAAAACATTATTAATAATTGAAACTATATCATCATTTAAATCTTTAACATGCTTTTCTAATAATAATTGTAAAAAACCCTTTATAGTTGTTAATCTTTCTTTTAGTATATGGTTTCTGTCAGATTCATCGATAAGCTCTAAATTTGAAAACAATATCTCTCCAAATTCAGATTTTTTATTAATATAGTAATTGACGCTTTCTCTAATTAATTTAGAAAATGAAGTAAAATCAAACAAACTTATAAATTCCTGCCATTTTCTTTCAGTTTCACTGGATACATAAACAGAAATTCTTTTTTTATCCGAATAGTAATCTTTTTCTCCCTCTTTCCATTTAAGAAAGCCCTTTGTTATTTCTCCACGCCAAACTGCTTGTTTCCCAGTTATTTCCTCATATTGTTCCATTTCTTTAGTTTTCTTATTATTATCGGAAATGTACATCACCTTTATAGAGTAAGTTTGAAATAAATTCTTAAAGATCTTGAAACTTAATTGATTTTTCCTAATTCCTTAAATAGATTTGAGTTAATTACATTTAAAAAGTTAATGATATTTACGCTAATTATAAATTGAATATATAATCAATATGACTAAATTTCATAAAGGTTAAAAATAGAGAAAATTAAATCTGAGTAGATTCTAATTACTTGACTATATAAACAAAACATTTAGTTCTGGTAGTTTTATATAAAAAATTTATCCCATTATTAAACTTCGCTTTTTAAACAATTCCTTTAATTCTGTTATTACTTGAGAACGATTTGATCCAGATCTAATATTAGGATCAACAATAGGTGGTGGTGGCGGTGGAGGTTTAAGTGAACTAATATTTAAATTATTGCTCCTCATGGTGTTGGATGGTGCTATTGGCGGGTGGATAGGTAAAGAGGAAGGTTGCTCTGGTTTATGATGATTTAACGATCGACCTACAGGGGATATTGGTTCTAATAATTCTCTCACTTCTTTTAAATCTTTTTTAGTAAGGCCTTTAGGCGTTTCAACTTTTTCTTGCTTGAATTCTGAATGGGGATGAGTTGATAATCTTTTAGGAGGTCCGGTACCTTTCTTGTATTTTTTCTTTTTTTTAGTTTCAAAGGACATAGCTTTTTTTTTCTCTCTTTTACTTTTATCTCTAAATTTTTGATTAATTATACTAGGATCTGAAGATTCTTCCTCAAATGGAATTACGTATGAAGATTGTGCTAAGTTAGAAGGAGTAATTCTATGTATTGATTTCTTAATTTCCGATAATTCAGATACCACTATATCCATTAATTTAAGATTAATATCTAGGATATCTTGAAGTTTTATTTCAAAATCGGTTAAACTATGTTCTTCCTCTAAATGTGGTTTTTGCTTTGAAAAAATGCTCTTTATACTTTTCGTAATCTCTGGTTCATTAGAATAGAAGTTAAAAATACTGGTAGTGATTATTTCGAACTTTTTAGGCTTTTCAGATTTTGAAAAAAATTCTGTTATTTTCTCAGATAGATATTCGATTTTAATTTGAAAATCAGGATCATCTGCAATATCTATGTCTACTTTATTTAGAAGGATTAAATGGTAAGGATTTTCATTTAAGAACTCAAGTATTTCAATAATATCTCTTAAGTATTTTAGAGCCTCGTTGTATCTTATATTATCTTGTGAGTCAAATACAAAAATAAGCACGTCTAATTGTACGAAAAATCTTTCTGGAGATTCTAGATATTCATCAATATTATCTTTTTGACCCCCTAAATCCCAAAGAATTAAATCCATGTTATCTGACTGATATTCCTCTACATTTGCACCTGTAGTGGGATATAGATTGATTATATCTTTATAATTATAGTCATTAAGTAATCTGTTAATTAAGGAAGTTTTTCCAGCAAAATCAAGTCCAGCAATAACGACTTTCATTTTTGGCTTTTTTTGATACAATTTCCTTTTAGTCCAAGCATTATTTATCAAATTCGCTGCTATTAAGGCATTATACAAAATTGGTCTATCAATTAGATCTTTCTTTATTAACTTTTCAATGTCTTTTTTCTCTAATCTAGAAAGATCTCGAAGTGTATTGATTTTTAATTTTTTAAACTTCTTTAATTCCTCCTCTTTAATGTTCTTTAAATCATTTAACTGTAAATCTAATATTGTTTTTAGATCAGTTGGATAATAATCTATATCTAAAAAACGATCACAAAAATATCGAATAATATTTTTGGCTGACTCTGACATGAATTATTAATAAATTCTGATTTTATAAATTTTTGTACTATTATCTATTAATTGGTGTATAAGAGTAATATTAATAAATAAAATATTTTACTAAGTTAGTAAAGAAAAAATAGTAATTACACTATGATTTTATTTTTTTGATAAAAAAAACGATAAAAAGGTAATATTTAGCAAAAAAATAATTTGTGAATTATAATAAGGTTGTAGTTAATTTATGAAGAATATTACAGAGAAAAAGAACTTAGATGAAGGTAAAAATCAAAATCTTGATTATTATAACGGTTTTAAAGAATCATTAGAAATTTTTCCATTTATAATTATAATAGGAAAATATGATCATGTTTTAGGTCCAAGAGCTATATATTCTTCTTTGAAAATTAAAGAAGAACAGCCATTTATAAGAAACCTTTTAAGAGATGCGTTGAATACAAAAAGTAAATTCGTAATAATAGATTTCGAATTTTTTTATGCTCAAATATATAAAATTGAGGTTGAAGACAAAAGTGCTCGAGGTAGAATACAATTATACTCAATAATTTTGCTTCGAGACATTGAATCTCCAATAATTCCAATAATTCATTTTAGACGAATTGAAATGATGTTTCGGAAAATTGGAGAAGAAAAGATTCTATTAGATGACCATAGTGTTTTTCAGAATTTTTTTAAGGAATTAAGCGAGATTTACATAAGGAAAGATGAGATTCTACCATTGGAATCTTTTAATCTTCAAATACGCAGTGGAGTGAATACTATTCAAGGATTCTGTGAAATAATTTTAGAAGATAAAAAAAATAGTAAAAAAATTTCAGATGAAGTTATTATTGGTTTTCTAGAAACGATCTTAGATTCTTGTAACGATATTACTAAAACTCTTGAATTAAGTCTAAAAAATGCCCTAAAATGATAGAAAAAATGACGATAAAACAACTCAAATATGAAGAATTTGATCGATTAAGATTATTGGATAACTTGTTAAGTTTAATCAGATGTCTGAAGCATTTTTTAATTTTATTCTTCAAATTCTCTTTAGGTTCCTTTGAGTTGATAAACACAAATAATAAATGTATGTAGAATGCGTATGAAGGTTCTTAATCTAAAGAAAAAAACTGAACAAAAATATAAGTATTTATTTGAGAATTCTCCAGATCCTCTTATAATAGCTAGTATGGATGGGAATATAATATCATGTAATTCTGCAATTGAAAGTTCCTTTGGGTATAAGAAAGAGGATATTATTAAAAATAAAATTGCTCAGATTTCTTCAATTATTTCGAATCTTTTAAACTCAATACACAATAGGATTATTGAGAGAGAGATCATCGATCATGTGTTTAGAAAACAAGAATTAAAAATAAAAAGGGTGAATGGTGATTATGTTTGGGTAACTCTTCGACCATCTATCATTAAAATTGGGAAATCTACTTTCTTACACTTAATATTTCAAGATAAAGTGAGAAATTATCAATCAGAAAATGAATGTATTAAATTAGAACAAACAGCTGAAGAATTAGATGCCCTAATTGAAAATGCACCTCTTGCAATATTATTAATGCATCAAAGTGGAAAAATTCTTAGAGCTAATGAGGAAGCTCAATCACTCTTTCAATATCAACATCAAGACCTTTTAAATCTTAGCATTTTTCAATTATTTGGTAAAAATAGTATTAGTATAGCTAAAAAGCATCTTAATAGCGAAATTTTAGATTTATTATCATCCAATAAATTTGAAGCGCAGATCAAGACAAAAACAGGAAGAAATATTGATGTTGAAGTCAAATCAACCGTACTGAGAATTTCAGATAATGTAATTATTCAATCATATTTTTCTGATATTACTGAGCGCAAGAATTATGAGAAAAATCGTCAACAATTATTAGATCAATTAATTGCTTCTTCAGAATTTAAGACAAAATTTCTAGCAACAATGTCTCATGAGTTAAGAACACCATTAAATTCGTTATTAGGCTTTTCACAATTATTGTTGATGGAATCGTATGGAAGAATAAACAATGAACAAAAAGAGTTTTTAAGAGATATCAAATCGGCGGGAGAAGATTTATTAATATTAATAGATTCCATATTGGACCTTTCAAAAATCGACGCTGGCAAGTTCAAATTAAATCTTCAGAAAGTAAAATTGATCTACTTAATAGAACAAGTTAAAAATACCATCCGTCCTCTTTATATTAAAAAAGAATTAGGTTTTTTAGTCGAGGGGATAAAAAGTAAGCATTATTTAATTGTGGATCCAGGGCATTTCAAGCGAATCTTATACAATCTGCTTAGTAATGCATTTAAATTCACTGAAAAAGGGATAGTTACACTTAGAGGCGTCGAAAGAAGTGATCACTGGGAATTTCAGGTAATTGATATGGGAGTGGGAATTGCAAAACAAGATTATGAAGTTGTATTTAGAGAATTTGGAAGAGTTGAAAATGATAGAATTAAAAACATTCCAGGAACAGGGTTAGGATTGGCATTAACAAAACGTTTAGTTATTCTTCATGAAGGTGATATCTGGTTTGAAAGTGAATTAGAGAAAGGAACAACTTTTTATTTTACAATTCCAAAGAGGGAGGATTATTAATGGTTAAAAAAATAAAAATTAAGGAGGGAACTTTATGAATGGTTTATATTTTACAGGTATGGTTTATGAGGGTGTTATTATATTCATAACATCGGTTTTATTGTGTTTAATATTATTCAACTATTTAAAGAATCGCAATATACTTATTTTATTGCTTTTTTTGCTTATTTTGAGTTATTTTATAGCAATATTTTTCTCCTGGTTATCAAAAGTTCTCATACTTTATTCAAATATAGATTATTTATACGATGAGACAATTATTGATCCCTTAACTTCGCTTTCATGGATACTTTTGAGAATATCAGACTTTAGAATAAGTTTTTTATTTTTAACAGTTGGTACACTCTTTTCTTATGTTTTTAAAGTAAAAATTTTTGAAAAAAGCTTTAAAAAAAAACAAAAAATCATCATAATTGCCTATAGTATCTTTACAGGGTTTTATTCACTAGTAATTTATCAGAAAGGAAACCTTATTTTAGACCTCCTTGCGTTCTTTTTTGTATTTTTATTTATGGGTATTGTCTATATCCCTTTCATGAAGAGTTCAATCCGATCTTACAAAAATTCTGAAATAAATAATTACAAAAAAGCTTTTTTTTCATTAGCTGTAATGTCTTTAAGTTTTGTATTAATTTTACTTTGTTTTTTAATAGATCGGATTTACATTTTTTTGGGTGATTTTGGGTTCACATTTTTTTATTTTATGGGGTGGATATTTGTTATAATTGGCGTTATAGGAGCATATTTCGGCTATTTACACCTTCATAGAAAGGAGAATTAAATTAAAACAGAAAGGTATTAAAAAGACATGAATAACGATTTTGATAAAAAATTAATTAAATCTGATTTTAATTCAAATGCGGGTTTAATTGAAATTTTTAACAATTCTCCTGATTTGATTTTCATCCATGATAAAATTGGTACTTTGATTGAAATTAATGAAAATATGAGAAAAATATTAGGTTATAGGAGCACAAAAAGAGATATAGGGAATTTATTAAGAACTATAGTTATTTTAGATGGAAAAAAGAATGATGAATCAATTTATCAGGAATTTTTTAAAAATTTAATAAAAAAATCTAAACGTCTGGAATATATAATAAAATCAAAAAAGGGTAATATACTGTATGTTCAAGGATATAGTATTCCTATTCCAAATAATCGTTCTAACTCTCCCTTATTTTTACATATCGCGCATGATATAGGGGAGGAAAAAAAAATTCAAAAAGAATTAAATGATACACAAAAAGAACTAAAAAGTCTCTCAGCTATGATTCCAGAAGTTCGTTTATGGAGCCTATCTCAAAAGAAAAATTCATTAAATCTAATCCAAAAAAGTGGTCAAGTTCTAAAGGAAAGTGAGGAAAAATATCGAATTATACTTGAAAATATTCAAGAAGGTTATCTTGAAATTGATTTGAATGGATATCTTGTTTTTTTTAATAAAGCTTTATGTGATATAGTCGGATTCTCTGAGGAGGAATTAATTGGTGTGCATTATACAAAACTGATGGATGATAGTACATCTAAATTAATTAAATATACATTAGATAATTTTCTTCCAAAAAGAGATATTCAGCTTCAGTTATTAAAAAAAAATAATAAAAAAGTATATGCAGAAACTTCATTAACTGAAAAATTTAACTCAAAAGGTGAAAAAATAGGATGGTTTGGAGTTTTAAGAGATATCTCTGAGCGGAAAAAATCTGAGAATTTAGAAAGCAAATTTCGAGTAAAATTAGAGAATGAAGTAAAAATAAGAACTCAAGAGTTACATGAAGTATTAGATAGCCAAAAACTTTATATGACTGAGATTCTAAAAGCTTCGAATTTCAAAACTATATTCTTATCTACAATGTCTCATGAATTAAGAACACCCTTAAATGCAATAATAGGGTTCTCTGACATCTTAATCGAAGAATCATATGGAACATTAATCGATGAACAAAAAGACTTTCTTAATGACATTAGGGTTTCAGCCGAGGATCTATTAGAAATGATTAATAAAATCTTGGATCTATCAAAAATTGAGGCTGGCGAATTAGAATTAAAGCTTAAAAAAGTTAAATTGAAAAAAATAATTGATCAAACGTTATCAATAATTGAACCAATTTATGCAAAAAAGAATCTTGAATTTGAACTTAAGGGAATTAATGAAGAGATAGAATTTATTGCTGACCCTACAAGATTAAAAGAAATTCTGTTTAATCTCTTAAGTAACGCAATTAAGTTTACTCCTAAAGGTAAGGTATGCTTAGAAATCTTCGAAAATAATAGCGAATGGATATTTAATATTATAGATACGGGAATTGGAATCGCAGAAAAAGATTTTGATATAATTTTCAAAGAATTTAAGAGAGTTGAGTCTGATTTTGTATCTTCGGTATCTGGTTCTGGATTAGGTTTGGCTCTTACTAAACGACTTATAAATCTACATGATGGAAAAATATTTTTTCAAAGCATACTTGGTCAAGGAACAACATTCACATTTACAATTCCTAAAAATTTAAAGAAAAGGGACTAAATAGCTTGCTAATGAATTATAAAGATATAAAAATTAAGGAAAAAGGTTAAAATGGTCGAAAAAATCAAATTTAGTAAAGATGAGATGAAGCAAAACAAAATAGTACAAAAATTAAAGACAAGTGAACTGAAATATCGAGTTCTAGTTGAAAATCTTCCCCAAAAAATATTCCTTAAAGATAGTAATTCTGTCTATATATCATGCAATAATAACCTTGCCAAGGATTTGAAGATTAGAGCCGAAGATATTGCTGGAAAAACAGATTATGACTTCTTTCCTAAAAACCTTGCTGATAAATATAGAGCTGATGATAAACGAATATTAAAGTCAGGAGAGACCGAAGAAATAGATGAAGATTATATCCAAGGAGATAAAAAAGTTTTTGTCCATACAGTTAAAACTCCCATTAAAGATGAGAATGGAAATAATTTAGGTTTATTAGGAATCTTTTGGGAAATTACTGAACGTAAAATAGCAGAGCAAAAAATAAGAAAATCTGAAGAAAAATTTAGGAGCATTGCCGAGCAGTCTTTAATGGGTATTATAATATTGCAAGATAACATAATCAGACATGTTAATCAAGCTGCTGCCAATATGCTTGGATATACTATTGAAGAAATTATGACTAATCGACCAGGAGAATTTATTAAATTTATTCATCCAGAAGATAGAAATTTAATAATAGAACAAGCTAAAAAGAAGCAATTAGGAAGGGAAGATGTCATTACTGGATATCAGCATAGGTGCCTTAAAAAAAATGGTGAAACTATTTGGGTTGACGATCATTCTAAAACTATTACTTTTGAAGGGAAATTGGCTGATTTAATCACAGTAGTAGATATTACAGAGCGCAAGAAGGCAGAACAAAAGTTAAAAGAATCCGAGGAAAGATTAAGAGCCTTCATGGATTCAGCAACAGATAGTATCACATTGTATGATTCAGAAATGAATTTTATTGATTTTAATGAAGCCACATTGCGAATACTCGGTATGAAAAAAGAAGAATTAATTGGAAAAAATATATTAGATGTGATCCCTAATCTTAAAGAAACTGGTAGATATGATAAATATTTGAATGTTATTAAAACAGGAAAATCGTTTATAACAGAAGATATCTTTTATAATAGACTTGATGGAAGTTTGAGCTTATACTTATCTGTTAGAGCATTTAAAGTAGGCGAGAATCTCGGAGTAATAGCTAGGGATATCACCGAGCACAAGAAGACAGAACAAGAATTGATAGAATCTGAACATAATCTTGGGGAACGGGTTAAAGAACTTGGTTGTTTATATGGACTTTCCAAACTTGCTGAAAATCCAGAAAACTCGGTAAAAGAAATAATTCATGGAACTCTTGATTTAATTCCACCTGCGTGGCAATTTCCAGAAATCACATGTGCGAAAATAAAATTTGGTGATAATGAATATAAGACGAGAAATTTCAAAGAGACCGATTGGAAATTATCATCCATTACTCAGGTCAATAGTAAAAAATTGAACATCGATATTTCTTACCTTGAAGCCAAACCATTTCTTAAAGAAGAAGAAAATTTAATAGATGATCTTGGAAAACGGTTAAAGGTTGTTTTAGAGCAAGAAGAAGCTGAACAAAAATTACGAGATTCTGAAGAAAAATTTAGAACTTTGACAAAAAATATACCTGGTATGGTTTATAGAGCTAGACCTGATTGGTCAACAGAAATTATTACTGGCAGTGAAGCTATCTGTGGGTATTCAATTGAAGAGTTCGATTCAAAAAAAATAAACTGGTTCGATATTATATACTCTGATGACAAAGAAAGGATGGTAAAGGAAAGTTCTAAAATGTTAAGTAGTCCCATGGAACTTATACAAGAATATCGAATTATTGCTAAAGATGGAAGTAAGCCTTGGGTAGAGGACCATAAAACATCTTTCTTTAAAGAAGATGGATCCTTTAGAGGAACTGATGGAGTTGTTTTTGATATTACCAATCGAAAGGAGATGGAACAAAAATTAGAAGAGTCTGAAGAATGGTTATCAACAATGCTTAAAAGTATTGGTGATGGTGTAATTGCTATTGATATAGATGGAATGATTACTTTTTTAAATCCAATTGCCGAGTCACTAACAGGTTGGACCCAAGAAAACGCAATTGGACAACACATAGATAATGTATTTAATATTTTTAATGAATTTACACAAAATTCAGTAGAAAATCCAGCATTAAAAGCTCTCCAAGAAAATACAGTAAACGCATTATCGAGATATACTATCTTAATTTCCAAAGACAAAAGAGAAATATATATTGATGATACCGGTGCTCCTATTAAAGATAATGAAGGAAATATTATTGGTGCCGTCCTAATTTTCAAAGATATAACGAAACGCAGAATTGCTGAAAAAAAATTACAAGAATCAGAACACAATCTTGAGGAACGTATTAAAGAACTCACTTGTTTATATGGATTATCTAAGCTTGCTGAGAATCCAGATAATACTCAAGAAGATATAATTCAAGGAATGCTTGACTTAATTCCGTCTTCAATGCAATTTCCAAGATTAATCTGCGTGAAAATCATTTTTAATAATGAAGAGTATAAAACAAGCAATTTTATAGAAACTAAGTGGAAAATTTCAGCTCAACTTGAAATTAAGGAAAACTTGATGAATATTGAAGTGTATTATCTTGAAAATAGACCCTTCCTTATAGAAGAAGACTATTTAATAAAGGATATTGGAAAAAGATTAAAATCCATTATCGAACAAAAGGTAGCAGATACAGAATTAAGAGATAATGAAGAGAAATTTAGAGCTATAAGCGGATCTGCTCATGATGCAATTATTCAAACTGATCAAAATGATGAAATTATTTTTTGGAATAAAGCAGCAGAAAAAAACTTCGGTTATTCTAGTGAAGGAATTTTAGGGAAAAATATAACTATTGTAATACCTGAACAATCCCGAGGTGTTTATAGAAAGAATTTGTTAAATATTACGAATACTATGGACGGTATTTACAAAGGAGGAATCACAGAGGCAGAGGGCCTAAAAAAGGATGGGAGTGAGTTCCCAACCGAATTATCTTTCTCAACATTCTATATGAAAGGTAAGAGAAATAATATAGCAATTGTAAGAGATATTACAGAACGTAAGAAAGCTGAAGAGGAAATACGATTACAAAGTGAAATCATTGAAAATATGTCTGAAGGAGTATTTCTTATAAAACTCGATGATGGAACAATTGTCTTTACTAATCCCGCATTTGATGAGTTGTTTGGCTATAATCCCAGTGAGTTGATTGGTAAAAATGTCGCTATTGTAAATGCCCCGACTGACAAAACACCTGAAGAAACAAGAGAAGAAATTAAAGGAATCTTGAAAGACACAGGGGAATGGCATGGGGAAGTGTTAAATGTCAAAAAGGATGGGAC
>JAZGEW010000034.1:0-39075 GCA_036478875.1 Promethearchaeia archaeon
ATATATCTCAGCACCTACTTGTGATAATTATCGTAGGTTAGAAGGAATGGAAGATTCAGATAAATCAGTTGATCTCCCTAGTAAAAATGAGTAAAAACTTATATAGAAATCCTATAATTGAAAAAAATATAAAAAAGATGTAAAATATAAGAAGTTTTAAGTTCTTTCTATTTTTTCTTTCTTTTCTTTATGTAGAACTACTAGCTTTTCCTTAATTTCATTTACTTTTGCTTTAGTAAAGGGATAGAAATAGAGACAGAGTAGTGAAAGACCAACAGCTATTGCGGGGAATAAAACCATTAGGAGTTGAATACCCAAAATTGTATCAATTTCTGGATTTTCAGTCCATTCTTCCCAACCAGTTGATAGGAATATTAATGAAACGGATAATATCGATACTACTGCGGAAAGTCGCATGAAAAAGTTAGTGATTCCAAAAAATGTACCTTCTCTTCGAACACCTGTTTTTAATTCATCTTCATCGATAACATCTGCGATAATTAGATAAATAAAATATAACATACCTCCAAATCCAATACCCGACAGTGATAATACTATAACGGCAACCAAATAATCTGTTATAAATAAGATAGGTATAGTCGCTATTACAAAAAGAACTAAAGCTATCGCAAAAGATAATCTACTGCCAAGTTTAACATCCAAGAATTTCCAGAGGAATACAGAAATTATTCCTACAATGAAAAGTAATCCCAGTAATATAGCAATTGACATTGCACTTATCTCCATCAAAACATGTCTACTCCATAGAGGTATTACGTATCCATATAACATTAGTACATATTCAAAAAGGAAGAACATTATTGTATAAAGTACAAACCCCTTATTTTTAAATGTATACGTTAATCCTTTAAAAAATGAAAATTCATGCTTATGATCCAGTTTAAACTCTTTTTTCTCTATAACACCCCATTTAATAGCAATAAACAGGGATATCCCAACAATAATCGTGGTTACTATTCCATTAGTTAAATATCCATTCATTTCATGTGTATCACTAATAAACATACCGGGAATTAAAAATGCCATAATTAACCCTAAAGTAGCTAAGATTTGTTTTATAGTATTAACTTCGGCTCTTTCTTCCACTGAAGTATAGAGTTCAGGAAAAAGGGCATCAAAAAATGTAACCATAGTATAAAACGTATCATAACAAAATAGCATTATTAAAAGATAAAAAAAGGTCAGAATATCACTATTTAATGGTGGTAACCATACTATTATTTCAATTATTAATATTGGGATAGTTCCTAAGATAATAAATGGTTTCCTGCGTCCCCAGCGGGTCTGTGTTCTATCAGATAAATAACCTAATAAGGGATCATTTATCGCATTCCAAATTATCCATATAATAAATGCGAGCATTATATATTTAATATTTAATCCTACTGCTGTGAAATAAAATGCGAATACCCAAGTATTAAATGCACTCATAATAAACCATTGTGCAAAGCTCCCCATTCCAAAGCTCCACTTCTGTTTTTTGTTAAACATGATTTCACTGGATTCTTCTTCGACTGCAGAATTACTCAATATTTAGTCACCAATCAAATTTTATTTTTAATTTATTTATAAATTTTGTAATAATTATTGTGTTTTCTATTAAAAATTAAATAATAATAATTGGACTAAAATGTAAACAACTAAAAAAGAGAAACCTTAATGTTCTCAATCAACAATATCTCAGTATTAAATTATTTGATTATAGAAAAAAAAGCTATTTAGAATATTTTTGAATAATAAATTCTTGTAAAGACCATGCATATTTCTCAAGGTTAAGAATTAGCATTTTTTGTTGTATTTCCCTCAGATATGGGACATCTATCTTCTTAAATAATGATTTTAAATAATCAATTGTTTCAAAAATTCCAACGATTACTTCCCAATCATTTGCCCAATCATAATCTTGATAATCTACTAATTCCATTTTAATAATCACTCATGAAAATATTGTTTAATATTGTTAATATATTCTCTGTGGTTATCCATAAAAATATGACCTTTTAAATGTTTAGATAGTAATAATTTTCTGATGACATAAAAGAAAGAAAAAAGAAAATAAGAGAATACGTTTAAAAATTGAAAAAATATTTTCATTCAATTAAATTCAATCTAATTTTGACTATTATTTCTTAACATACACCAAAAAGGGACCTCAGTTTTAGGTACTATAACATGTTCAACAACTTTAAAACCATAATTCTGATAGAATGACACATTTTTTTCTGTATTAGTTTCTAAATAAAGAGGTAATCCTTCACTATCGATTTTTGTTATCATCGCCTTTAAGAGGAGGCCTCCATAGCCTTTTCCTTGTTCTTCCGGCTCAACAGCAATTGATTGTAAATACCAGTGATCAAAGGGCACAAGGCGTTTATGTGCGGGACCCATATAATCATACAGGGGCTTCCCTCTCTTCATTGCTTTTAGTCCAGTTTTACGCATAACGCGAAATCCTCCGCATCTAATACTGCTCCAAACACTCAGATGAACTTTTTTTGGAGGCAACCAGACAGCTATTCCTTCTAAATTTGGAGAAGTCGCATAAACTTCACCATGACGAAGACCATATTTAAGAATCATTTCGAATCCAAATTTGTTTTTTTCCTTTCTTTCAATCTCATCAGGAAACATAAGTATTGAAGTTGGATAATCTTGAAAAGCCCTTCCTGATACCTCACTTGAAGGTTTAATATGCTCTTTTGTTAATCTTATAATGCTATCCAAATCGAGTTTCATAAATGATTACATTCTCCAATAATAAAATTATTTCGCTGTTATTACAACTGTTTCAGAGACATTTTGCATTATTCTGAATCGGTTTTTAGGATCTCCAGAATTTTTCATAACTCCAATAATGAAATCTAGTATTATTAAACCAGAAGGTTTTAATAGATTATTAATAGCATAATTGCCTGGAGCTGCAGAGGTAAGAGTTTTTTCATCTACAGTTCTTATATTTAAAGCTATTTTTCCTACAGTTTGACCATTATTATATGTTTCAAGCAGCCAAGAGTATAAAAATCCAATTAACCAGTTAAATGGAAAAGAAATAAACCACATTCCTCCGAAGGGATCAAAAATATTAAAGGGTATCCACGGAACAAATACTGCCCATGAAAGACTTGAACTAATTAAACCTATTATAATTCCATCAATTAAGAGAGCAATTAATCTTGGTAATAAATCGGCGTATTCAACACCTTCATTTTTGATAATTCCCGCAGACATGGGTTGCTTTTCAGAAATATTTCCTGAAATAGCCATTCTAGTTCTTAAATCTACACCACATCCTTGACAAAATGTTGCATCTGGCTCTAATTTATATCCACACTTAGGACAGAATTTTAACGACAATATATATAGACTCCTTATTCCTGTTTTTATAATATTTTGTTTTCATTCAATAATAATCTTAAATTTATAATTTATTTATGAGTTCGGGAGTCCAGTTTTAAAAAGTGCGTTTAATCATAGATACATTTGAAAATTTTTTTCTATGATATCTTTTGCTTCTTTAAATTCAGAGACATTAATCAATTTATTAAGATCTTGGATTTCAGTTAATTCACTTTTATACTTATTACGAAATTCTTCCGAGAAGTTGTCCATTAGTTTTTTTAAAATTGCATTTTTCCTATTGGTTATTAATACTACAGCAAATCCAAAGTTATCATAATTTACTATTATGTCTGAATTTTCTGTTTGAAGTACCTCTATTTGATCTTTAGTATCTACAAATTCAGAGAGGATATGATTAATTCCTATAAGAATATTTCCCCATATAGTCGAATCAACCTCATTATTAGCAGTTTTAAACCTGTAAGAAAACAATAAAATTCCAGATTTATGATAAATGTTAATATAATATATTTTATTTGTTAATTCGGAAAATAACTCAGGTTTCTTTACTATCATAAAACAAACTGAGGTTAAATTAATCCATAATGAAAAAATATATAATTCTCTAAAAATCCATACTTGAAACATAACATACAAAATGAACATTAAAATAGGAAAAGTAAAAATAAATGAATTGATGATTAACCCTTTAGGAGTGGCCTTATCCCTTGCTTTTTTATAAATTATATAAGATGAATAGAAAAAATAAAAGACAAAAGATAATTGAAAGATACTAATAATAAATCCTGTCATAAAATTAAATGTATAATTTATTTTTGAAATATCTAAAATTAAGAACGGTAGCGAATTGGAATAATTTAAAGAAAGTTGGATCGAATTAGGTGTAAAAAAAGAACCTATAAAAAACCCAAAAAGAATCATAAAATACAAAAAGGGAAAATACGGAATTTTTTTAAATTCATTTAAGAATGCATATATTAAGGATATCAATATTAACCCGATAAAACCAGAAACAAGAGAAAGTTTCCAGAGGAGGATGTTAATGCCTTCAGAAAAGAAGAAGATTACAGAAAAGAAATAAAGAGTTGAATATAATATACAAGTATTAAATATAGTTACAAAATTTAGAATTGCAGTAAATTTTATGCCATATTTCTCTTGATGAGTAAAAATAAAAAATAAAGTATATCCTGTGAAGCATAGCATAAAAATATAGCCAATAACTGTTGGTGCTATTAATAGAGTTTCAGCCATAATCTGATTCTAAAAAGAATTTTTTCTTTTATTTTATCATTTATTCCTTTAACTTGATTATTTTTTTATTATAAAAGGTTCGAAAAAATCTATTATAATTTCTTTTGCATTCCTAAATTCTGAAACATCAATTAACCCATTTAAACTTTTCAATTTTTCTTTATTTAGTGAAGTAAATTTTTTCATAAAACTATTAACGGCTTTATCTATAAACGTATTTTTATGGTTAGCCGTTAGTAAAAGGGCATAACCATGAGTATTATCATATTCAAGGATAATATCTAGATTCTTCATTTTAATAAGGTTTAGTTGATCTTTTTTATCTATAAAATTTGAAAGGATGTGGTTAATTCCAATAAGAATTGAGCCTTTTAAGAGAGATTCATCAGTTTCTTCTCCAGTTTCGAAATTATATGAATACAAAAGAATTCCACTCCTATGGAAGATAATGAAGTCATGAATTTTGTTGGTAAGCTCAATAAATAGAAATGGCTTTTTAATTAGAAAATAAGTTGCCAAAATTGCACCTAAAAGATAAATGGTTGCATAAAGATATTTGAATACAATATTTTGAGTAATGATATAGATGGAATACAAAGAAATAGTAAAACAAAATTGAAAGGTGAGTATACTTATTAGTTTTTTAGATTTATTATCACGTATACTAGAGAAATACTTAAGGAGATTATAACACATTACACTAAATATTATTGTATTATAACTTATTAGAAGATAAAGCAGTAATAAATTCTGGAATATGAATTTGTAACTACCGTTATTTGATTGTATTGTAAATGAATTAGATAGAAATGCTGAACCTAAAATTATTCCTATTATAAATGAATAAAAGATTGTTGAAAATATGGTTTTTTCTTCAAATTTAATAATAAATTTTTGAAGAATACTCAAAATACCTATAGAAAACACCCAAAAAATTATTGATATATACCAAAAAATTAACACAATATCTTCGCTAAAATAAGTTTCTGTAGAGAAGAGAAATGATGCAAAGAAAAATATACCCAGAAATAAAAATAAGACAATATTTAAAAATATAGATAAGGTATTGGCGAGATTCTCCCGATTGAAATAAACGTAAAAAATACCAATCAATGAAATTATAGTTGAAGCTATAATTAGAAGGATATCTATTATCATAATTCGCTCATGAATTTCTTATTCTCTAACAAAAAAAATATAGTTCATAATTATTTAAATTTGTCATATTTTAGTTGTTTATTTATCAATATCTCTTTTTTTCAATTTTATTTAGCTTAGATAATATTTATTTGATTATATTAAATTACAAATAAAAAAAAAGATATACTCTTATAATTTAATTTAAAAGAAAAGGTATCATACTTCAAATTCGAATGCTAGATTTCATTGAATATTTAAAAAAAGAAAAAATCATTCAGAATTTAAAGAAATTCTATAAAGATAGTTTTGTTAATCAATCTGAGAAAATTTTATTAAAAAATTTATTTGAAAATCTCTTTTCATTAAAGAATCTTAATGTTAAAGAAGTAAACAGAGCAAATGTTAATTCAAATAATCTAGAGTATGATATATTTAGTAAATTATATGAAACCACTTTAAATCATAAAGAAAAGAAAAAAAGGGGAGAATTTTATACTCCAATTTCAGTCGTAAATTATATTTTAAATGCTATTGGCTATGTTAATTTTAACAACATAGAAAATAAAAAAATTATTGATATTAGTTGTGGTTCTGGGAGCTTTATTATCCAGACAATTAGAATCCTCATAAAAAGATGTCTTGAAATTTATGGAAAAAAGGAAATTTCTGAATTAACACATGAGGAAGCTAAAAATATAATCTCAAGAGTTAAAAAAAATATTTCTGGAATAGATATTAATCGAAATGCCTGTATATTATGTCATATCAATATATATTTTATTCTATTTGAGATTCTGGAAGTGATAAGAAAATTTTATCCTAAATATCAATTACCCCTTTTCAATATAAGAAATTTTGATGCTTTAACAATGGATCACACTGAAAAGTATGATTATGTCGTAGGTAATCCTCCATATTTATTTATTCGAGATATTCCCATGGACCAAAGACAATTTATTGAAAGTCGCGACTTTGTGACAAATAATGGTCAGTATGATTATTATCAGATATTTTTAGAACTGGGAATAAGAATTCTAAAATCCCATGGCATTTTAGGTTATATTATTCCAGACTCGATTTTGGCATTATCAAATCGATCTATCATTCGAAAATACGTATATAATAGCACAAAAATTAAAGAAATTTACCATACAGGACCAAAATTTAATGATCCCGTTGTTTCAAACATTATTCTCATTTTAGAAAAGGAACCAAATATCATAGAAAGAAAAAAGAACCAAATTAAGTTAAAAACAATAATTAATCAAGAAAAAACAATCCCACAAGAAATAATTGAAAAATGGAACTACAAGTTTCTAATTCATTTAAACATGACAGATATCTCCATTATAGAGCACTTAACTACAAATTTCATCAGATTAATGGACTTAAACAAAAAATCTGAATTTAAACTTTCATTGAGTCGAGGAGTTGAGTTAACTAAAACAGGAGAAATAATATATTGTGATAATTGCAAAAAATATTTACCAATTCCTAAAAAATTGTTAAAATGTCGCGAATGTAATTCACCTTTGAATAAGCAAAGAACTGAAAATATTATCTACGATAATGTTCCTGAAGATATGTTAAAAAATAAATATAAACTGTATTTATACTCAATTAGGCGATATCAGAAAATTCAGTATAAATATATTGATACATCTAAAGTTGGAATAAATTATAAAGAGTTTAGTCTTTACGAAGATCGAATAGTCATTAGACAGTTAAGCCAAAATAATAAGATATGTGCTACTTATGAAAAGAATTTATCTTTGACATCTCAATCATTTTATAATTTAAAAATCAAGAAATCTCTTATTTCTGATTTTAATCATTTTTACTTATTAGGAACGGTAAATTCAATGTTATTATCCTATTTCTTCATAAAATCATTTGGAACGTATAAAAAATTATTCCCAAGAATTTTAATAGAAAAAATAAAGGAATTTCCCATTAAGGTTCCAATTTCTGATAAAGACAGGCAAAAAGCTAAAAAAATAATTGAAATGGTAAAAAAAATTTTAAAAAATATTGATGAATTAGAGAAGCTACAAAAGAAAATTGATACTTTAGTTTTTGATCTATATGAGATCTCTGAAATTAACCGAATACATATCCTGAATTATATGAACACTTTAAATAACTAACTTAAGGAACCTATTTTAATGATTTCCTTATTTTGAATTGTATGTTTTTAAGATTCTATCCCATTTATCTGCTAATTCGGTGAGATTTGTTCTTCTAAACAGATTAACTGCTCGGTCTAAGATTTCAGCAATATTCTTTTCATATTTTACAATTTCTAGATCTTGATCATTTGATGCATTTTCTATCATAATTAGAAAATGTTGAAAATTGAAATATAAAATAATATAGTATTGAGATATCTACGGTAATATGATTATAATATTACCTAAATACCTATATTTATATTATTTAGGGATATTATATTCTTAATATATCATAATTGTAGAATGAATACTAATGGAAAGACTTCCAAGTGCTTCTCTCTTAAAAGAGATTATAAAAAATTATTTCAATGATATAGATGGTCTTTTAGGGGTTGCAATCTGTGATAGAAATGGGTTTATTATAGCTTCAGAATCGAAACAAGAAAATGAAGAAGAATCCGACGAGATAATTGGTGCTCTCTCTGCTATGCTTGATTCATATATAGACAAAATTAAAGCAGAGTTTGGGTCATCTGATAGCTTTTTCAATATCACATCGACGGCGGATAAAAAGTTTGTATTTAGTTCAATGGGACCAAATTCTATATTAACCACGGTAGCAGACCAATCAACTACAGATATAGAGCTTAGAGTTTTTTCTGAACACGTAGCTGGAAAGATAGAATTGGTTTTAGATGGAAATGAAGAGGTTTCGCCACGAACTCCTGAGATAATTAAAGCACTTGCAAAAACCCGCGGTGGTGCACTTCCTAAAATGGGGGGAGAATATTCTAATAAAGTGATTCTAACGGGAGATTATTCTGTTGGAAAAACTTCATTAATATTACGATTTGTAGAAAATAAATTTGGGAAAGATTATATAGCTACGCTCGGTGTACAGATTTCTAAAAAATCTATTAGCCTTAGTGATACAACTAAAATGAATTTTATCATTTGGGATATTGCTGGTCAAATTTCTCAACTGGTAACTTACAGATCGAGGTTCTATAATGGTGCGAATGCTGCTTTTATCGTTATAGATAGAACTCGCTCTGGAAACTTAGATAGTATCGAAAAATGGTACAATGATATTAAAAAATCAATACCACAAAATATACCAGTTGTTATAGTTGGAAATAAATCCGATTTAGTAGATGATATTGTCATAAGTGAAGAGGAGATCAGGGAAATAGCTAAAAAGTTTGATTTTCATTATATCCTTACCTCAGCGTTAACAGGTGAGAATGTTAATGATGCTTTTTTATATATTGCTTATAGAGTAATTGAATCTCTATAATTATTTCATCACAAACTTTTTTATGAATCCTAATTCTTTTAATTAATTGATAAGCTTTCTGTAATAAATAAAAGATTTAAAAAAAAGTTAAAGGAGGTTTAAAAAAATAGTACTTAAAATAATATTCAATGAAATTTTTGCCACATGAAATGTTGCTGGATATATCATGGGATTTTCAATTAAAGAGCTTACATATAAGGGAAAATACCTTATATATCTAAGTGAACAAGAATTAACTGGTCCTTGGTTTAGCTTTACACTAGAAAACGAAAAAATTGGAACAATTCCAGTGATTCTAAAAAATGTCGAGTCAACACCAATCTATAATATGGTTAATACTAGAACAGGGAGAGCGATAAGTAGAATTACTCTAGATTTCAATATTACAGAGTATCTCAAGAAATTAGTACAAGAAAAAAAAATACAATCGATACCCCTAGAAAAGAAACAATTTGTGCGTGTTTACAAAGATATATTTAACCCCCCGAAAGTTCCCTATATATCAACATTTTTCACAATCAAAAATATTTCAGATTTTGCCTTGAAAGATTTTTCAATGTATTTTGTTTTTGATTTTGATATCAATGGACTTGCGGGTTTTGATAATGATCTATCAGGTTACGATGAAGAAAATGACGTCATTTACCAATACGACAATACTAGATTATACGGTGGATTTTCTCCAATCTCTAAATCAACAAACTTTGAGACATGCTTAACAAAAGATTTTAAAATCGATAAGAAAAAAATTAATCTTTCTAATACTTTATATAAAGAACCAGGAGAAATTCTATCTGCTTTACAAATTGAATTCATGACTTTAGAGCCTGATCATACTTTTCAAACAGCTCTTGTTATTTCTGGTGCGTTTAGCAAGGAAGAATTAATCGAAAATATCAAAGAAGGAAAAAATAATGCTATGAAACATTTACATCAAGTAAATAGATCTGTAAAATCAGATCAACGTAATCTCCAAGAAGAGGCTTTTATGAAAATTAATCTCCAGCAAGCCGAAGATTGTGACTAAAAAAAATCCAAAATAATGACTCAGATAAAAAAACCCTTTTAAGGAAAGTTATTTGATGAATGCTCTGCTCGAGGAAGGATTTAAACTATTTATCTATTTATTGCCCAAATTCAAATTTTTGATGGTTAAGAATAAATTTATTCTCATCTTGACTATAATTTTTTATAGAATATAATAAAACATCTATTTCCTGTTTCGTAATAACTGGAAATTTATAGTGAGCTGAGTTATATTTAATATCTTTATCCTTATTCATATAAAGCTTAATAAATTCAAGATGTTGATGTAATCTATTATTATTTATTTCACTGTTTAATTTTCTAAGCTTACCCATATTTTCTTTAAACAATCCCATGAATTTAGAATTGAGTTCATACCCAATTGAATTTCTTGTAGAAATCATGGCAGCTAATGAGGTAGTTCCTGTTCCCCAGAACGGGTCTAAAATCAAATCTTTATATAAGGAAAACATATTAATTAAGCGATAAGGTATTTCTAAAGGGAAAGCTGCTGATCGTTTTCTTATATTCTTTTGATTATTGTTATTTTTATTTAGATTCTGAGAAATCCCTCTTATGTCCTCCCACACGTCTGAAAACCATTTATTCCTCTCTTCCCAAAAAAAAGCGCTATTATATCTATTTTCTGATTTTGGTGGTACTTTTCGTTTAATATTTCCTTTTCTAAAGATCAAAATATATTCATGTTCAAGAGTAACATATGCATTAGGCGGTAACATACCTGAACCTAAGAATTTATTTGGACTATTTGTTGGTTTTCTCCATAAAATGCAGGGTAATTCAATGAAATCATTATCTTGGAAAAAATTAGTTATTTTAACATGATTAGGAAATAATTGAAAATTCTTACCAATTTTTCTTGTTGCATCTCCAATATTTATACAAGCAATTCCTCCAAGTTTTAAGACACGTGCGACTTCTCTCCACACTTTATCTAATTCTTGGTGCATCAAATTAAATATTTTTTTGCTATCCTCCTCTTCGAGTGCTTGTTTAATCTCCTCATTTAAAGTAGAGAATAATTGATCCCACATTTCAATCATGGGATAAGGTGGAGAAGTTATCATTAAATCTATAGTATTAGACTCAATCTCACTCATGTCAGATGATTTTTTGAAATATATTCTATGTTCTGTTTCCATTATCTCTTTACGGTGAAAATTTTAATTTGTACTAATCTTTAAAAATTAAAATTCAAATTCTATACAACAATATTTTATTTAGAATTTAAATAAATTTTTATCAATAATTAGATAAAAATGAGTCGTAGTGTTATAGTTAACCAAGTTATCTTAATAATTCTTGATGCCGTTCGTGCTGAACATTTATTTGGCTTGATAAATGAGGGAAAGCTTCCAAATATAGCACAAATTGCAGAAAATGGGATAAAATGTTCAAATTGTATTACATCATATCCAGCTATTACTTTTCCTTGCTATGGTAATATAGTAACAGGTGCGTATTCCGGATATTTTCCTAAAGAAGGAAGTGCTGTTCCATTGTATCACTGGATTAACAGGTTGGATCCTCCGTCAACGAGTAAAAAATTTCCTTTTATTCGTAATTATGGAGATAGATCGCAAGTGTTAAAAATCAATAAGGATATTGGAAGAAATGTAAAAACCATTTTTGAACAAGCTCCTGAAGGAAATATGCTAAGTTCTACATGCTTTTTATATCGTGGAGCCTACTTTGCTCTCGCTAGTAATTTTTTTAATGTGGAGCCTATCTTCAAAAATGTTGAGGATACTTTTAAAAATCCGGGAATACTCTTTTCAAATAAAGAGGTTCCATTGATCTCTGTAGCATATGTCCCTCATACTGATGGGATTATGCATAAATTAGGATTTGACCACCCTAATTATATCAATTTAATAGTAGAGTGTGATAAATATCTTGGATCTTTGATGAATACTTTGAAAAAGACGGGATACTATGATAGCACCGCAATTGGTATCATTAGTGACCATGGCAATTTCAAAGCAGAAAAAAATGTTGATCTTGAGCCATTCTTTCAGCAAAAAGGGTTGATACCTTACATTCCCGACAAAGGAATAGGTGATTTTGACTGTAATTTTGGGTCAGTTGGTTTTTTTAATATTCGAGGGGATACTTGGCATCATCATCCTACAATTCAACAGATGCAAAAATTTAAACCTAGTGGTATCGGAAAGCAAAATATGAATATCTTTGAAGTATTATGGGAAATTCCAGGAGTTAAATTTATGTATTATAGAGAAGATGATAATAAACCTGAAAAAGGAATAATTCATATTGAGTTTCAAGATAAAAATTCCGGAAAAAGAAGGAATGGAAAGATCGAATATCAAGGATTTGGTAAGGAACAAAAAACAAGATATAATTTTGATGGAAATGATTTTTATGGATATAATGAAAACGAGAAATCAGCAAGAATTCTTGATAATAAATTTCATACAATTGAAGAATGGTTAGAAGCTACAAATCACATAAATTTTCCAATGGTTATAGATCAAATCCCACGTTATTTCAAAAATCCTAGATCGTGTGATATTATAATCTCAACCTTAGGGAAGTATTACTTTAATTATGAACATGGAAAAACAGTTGGTATTTCTCCATATTCTCATGATAATGGGCTTAGAGAGTCGATGATCGTTCCATTCATTATCGGCGGTTCACCTGAAATTCCACAAATAGAATTAGCATATTGTAAAACAACAGATATGGTTCCAACTCTATTGAATTTTCTAGGGATCAAGCCACACTCAAGCGTGATAGGCAAATCAATATTAAATTAATTTTGAAATATTCACTTTACATTAATTGTTTGTTAATATTTAATTTTTTGACAAAATATTCTAGTTATACTATAAAAATAATTTATAATTAAATCTTTAATAAATATAAAGAAGAGAAGAACAAATTTTTTTAATGTATAATTAGTATGAAAGCAAATAATATAATTATCGTTCCAGAAACTCATTGGGATAGAGAATGGTATCTCCATTTTCAAGGGTTTCGTGCTAGACTTGTAATAATGATGGATAAATTATTGGATATTCTAAAAACTGATCTAGATTATAAAAATTTCACATTTGATGGCCAAACCATTCCCATTGAGGATTATTTAGAAGTTAGACCAGACAAGGAAGAGGAAATCAAAAAGTATGTAAGGCAAGGAAGACTCTCTATTGGCCCAATGTATGTACTACCAGATGAATTTTTAGTTAGTGGTGAATCTATAATTAGAAACCTAATGATTGGACATCAAATTAGTCGAAGATTCGGAAGAATCATGAAAGCAGGGTACATTCCTGATCCTTTTGGCCATATTGCACAATTACCTCAAATTATTCAAGGTTTTGAAATTCCTTCTATATTATTTTGGAGAGGGTTTGGAAATGAATTTGAAGAAAATAATTTAAATATGGAATTTATATGGAATGCGCCTGGAAAAGCAGCATCTCTTTTAGCGATCTTTTTAAGATATGGATATATGTCATTAGAACTGTATAATACTAAAAAAATCAAAGGACAATATAAACCAGCACTCAGAACTATTAAAGCTAAGATCGAAAATTTTGAAAAATATACAGCTACTCCTAATGTTTTGCTTAATAATGGATCTGACCATCATGAAGCTCGACCTGAAATTCCCGAAATAATAAAACAATGGAATAATTTACATCCCGATCAACCTATAGAACAAGCGGATTTTGAATATTATATCAATAAAGTATTAGAATTTAAACCAAAATTAAATGAATTTCAAGGAGAATTAAGAGGAGGTAGATTTGCTCATTTACTATCAGGCGTCTTTTCAGCACGTATGTGGATAAAGCAAAGAAATACTAAAATAGAATATCTATATGAAAAATATACAGAACCAATATCTACGATTACATGGGTTCTGGATAAAAATAATAAATTTATTTACCCAAAGAATTATATCCTTACTGGATTGAAGTGGCTTCAGAAAAACGCCCCACATGATAGTATATGTGGATGTAGCATAGACGAAGTTCATGATGAAATGAAAACAAGATATGATTGGGCAGAACAAATAGCAAATGAAATTTACAAAAACTCTTTTCTTTATTTAAGCGAATTCATAAACATTGATTCTAATTACAAAGATTTAAATGTTTTAATTGTATATAATCCACTTCCATGGCACCGAAAAGATATCATACGATTTAATAATATAGCCCAAAAAAAAAGTGGAGAAAAATTTCCATTTAATATTAAAGTAATTGACGCTGAGGGAAAGGAAATTGAATATCAACATCATTTTGTAAAAGAAGAACCTAAACATACACGAGAATTAAGTATTAGTCATAGTTTTACATTCTTAGCAGAAGTTCCTGCTTGTGGTTATAAAACATATTATATTATTCCTGTAGAATCAGTGAGTGAATTTGCTATTGACAAAGATAATTTTAAAATTACAAGAAATTTCTTAGAAAATGAATTTTATCGAATTAATATAAATTCGGACGGTTTTATTGAAGTAGTTGATAAAAAAACAGGAGTTATGTATGAAAAATTTTGTGAATTCGATGATATGGGAGACTGGGGTGATGAATATGATTTTTCCGGTCCAAAAGAGAACCAAACAGATCTGGCTTTTACAACTGAAGATGCTGCAATTTTTGAAAAAACCGTTTTTATAGACGGTCCAACTCAGAAGACCTTTAAACTGAGACTTAATTTGAAGCTTCCCCATTCTCTTACTGAAGATCGTTATAATAGAGAAGAATGGCTTGTTGATAATAAAATCACCATATATATCTCATTGTATAAAGGAATTAAACGAATTGATTTTAATATTGAACTGGAAAATAATAGCAAAGATCATCGGATACGTGTTTTATTTCCTACTAAAATAAAAGCCGAAAAAGTATACGCTGATGGTCATTTTTATGTGGTTCCTAGAAAAGTTAAATTGCCAAAGGCAGATAATTGGGCTCAAAAACCATTACCTACAAATCATCAAAAGGATTTTGTATCAGTTAGTAATACTTCAAGAACTTTTGCAGTATTAAATAAAGGATTACCAGAATATGAAGCTAAAATAAATGAAGATAATACAATTACGTTTGCAATTACTCTTTTACGGTGTATTGAATGGTTATCTCGTGATGATTTTATTACAAGAATGTCTCATGCAGGTCCTGGGATAAAAACCCCAGGCGCTCAATGTCTTGGTAAACATAAATTTGAATTATCGATAACTACTACCACAAAACCAACCTGGCTAGATTCAGAAATACATTTAAGAGGGAAGGAATTTAACAATCCACTTAGATTAATCTTTCCTACTATGGCCCAAACACCCCAAAGAGTTGCCGATAAAGTTGTATTAAAGCCAACTGGTATTTTATCCTATTTTATTAAGCCAAAAAAGAAAACTATTGAACCTTACCTTCCAGCTGCCCTTAGTTTTCTTGAGATTGATAATAAAAATGTTGTTTTAAGTGCGTTAAAAAAGTCAGAAGAGGGAGATTATCTAATTATCAGAGTTTATAATGTATCATCTAATCGCCAAAACGCAAGATTAAGTTTTTATGATAAATTTTTAATTAAAAAGGCGGAGATTGTAAATTTTCTTGAAGAACAACCTAATAATGAAATTAAAGCAAAAATAAATAATTACTTTAACAGTATACTTGAAATAACAGTGGAACCACATATAATTGTTACATTTAAAATCAAGATTGAATTCTCAGAGTGATTTAACTTTTTTTTAAAAAAAGGAAAAAATAAATATATTTAGAGAAAGCCAAATGGATAGAAAATCACAGACATCCAAGAATAGAAAATGCACAAGAATATCGTAGAACCTAAAATATTGCGTCCTGACCACATATAAACCCATGTACTAGCAAATTGCAGATAGATCAAAAACCTGACCCACACATATAGATAAAGTGCACTTATCGGGACAGAAGCTAAATGAAGCCAACTAATAAGCATAATAATTCCAATAAGGAAACTATCCATAAAAATTCCAATACCAACCATACTGAAATATTCTTTAATTTTATTTGTGGTTTTTAATTTCCCTTGAACATTCCTAAAATAGAATTCTTTAATAAGGAAAAAGGGAAAGTAGATCAGAGTCATTCCCATAATCGTTCCGATTTCTATATAACTTGGTAATGTATATTGAACACTCCAATGCCATATTCCTGCTATAGCTAAAATTAGTAATAGAGCCGCAAGAATTCCAAATATTATTGAAAGCCTAGAATTTGTTGAGCTCATTTCCTTAATTTTTAAAGGAAACTCTTTAATAGATAGATTTTCCTTTCGCCGCATTATAAGGAAATAATAAATTATAATCGTTCCAATAGAGCTTCCAAATACAATTGAAAATGTTTGTCCAGAGGTAGCAAGTGGTATCATCCCTGTAAAAAGATCCTCTAAGAATATAATGAAGACAAATCCAATTAAAGCAACTAGTATTGCATAATAGAATATTAATTTATTAATTGAAATATCTCCTGCGTCTTTTAAGATCTCTTTTTCTGGATAAACTTGATTGCGTTTAAAAAGGTATTTGCTAAGATATACCATTATTACAAAACAGAATGTGACTACACCAAAAAGAGAGATGTAAGAAAACACTTCAATGATAGTTGGTATTATAGAAAATTCAATTGCCATGACTCCATTAAAAGCTTCCTCAAACCATAGAACAGTATTATGAATAATAACTGAATCTTTTACTTCCTGTGTGTGCTCAGAAAATGGGCTAATAATTCCCTTTGTTGCATCTCCCGAATTAAAATCTCCATATAATACCCCAATTTCAACATTATCGAGCCCTGTATATAACCTTAGACCTTCAAGAACATCTTCTTCAGTATAACCTTGTTCAAATAACCCAATCGCCAAAAGAAGGTTGGAAATGTTCGTCATATTTGAGGGTATACCTCCAATCGCAACAGTTGCATTAACTCTGTTTGGGTATGCCCTCGCAAAAGATGTAACTGCACCTGAGCCCATTGAATGTCCAACTAGACCAATTTCACTTATATAGCCTAAATTTTCAAGATATTCAACAGCAGCGGCTACATCATTGATTAACTCAAAACGGTCTAAATACCCCTCAGAGGCTCCATGACCCCGAAAGTCCAAGTTTATAACAGTAAATCCTCGCTTAACCAACTCAATACTCATTGGTTGCATGTGTTGTGCGTTTCCGCAAAATCCATGACCAACGACCACACCATAAGAAGATGTTACGCCTATTGGAGTGTATTTAAAAGCATGGAGTTTTGTTCCGTCCTCAGAAGTAAGACTTATCGATTCAATTTTGTAAGGATTTTCTAAATCCGGGGTGTATATGAGAAATATTAGTGGTATAACACCGATAATTATTATTAAGACACTTATTAACAATGCTAATTTTTTTTTATCAGATATTATTGTTTTTATTGTTTTTCTTAATTTTAACATGAAAATTGCTACTCAAGTTGTTTTGTTAATAATATTATGTTCGACTATTATTTAAAACTTCAAATTGATATAATATTGAATTTCAGTTTTTTCTCTAATAGTTAAGAGTATTGAAAATCTGAAATTCCTTTTATTTTAACATATTATTTGTAATATATTATAGATAAAATTCTATTATTTGTAAACAAGATAAGTGTGATTACATGAAATTTACCGAGTATGCAAAAATATATATTCCCAAAGTAAATGAAGCAATTAAGTCCATATATGACAAGAAATTGAAAATTGTAGAGAATTCATTCTTAATAAATTATTATTCAGAACTAAGCGACTACTTTCTTTCAGGGGGCAAAAGAATCAGACCTTTATTGAGTATTGCTACATTTAATGCTTTTAGTGAAAATTCCGATGATAGGATTGTTTTACCTAGCGTAGGCGTGGAATTTTTGCATAATGCAAGTCTTATCCACGATGACATTATCGATAAAGATGATTTTAGGAGGGGAAAACCTGCGTTTCACTTCAGATTTCGTAATTATCATAAAAAATATAAACTAAAAAAAATGGTTGATGTTGATTTTGGTAATTCAATAGGTATTATTGGAGGTGATTCAGCATTTATTTTAGGATTAGAACCATATCTATTTAATGAGTTTGAAAGGAATCTTAACTTAAAAGCAATTGATTATTATGAACAAGCGTTTATAGGTATAATAAACGGAGTGTTAATAGAAACTGATATGGTAAATCAAAGAAATCTAACCATTTCAGATTATATCAAAATGATTTCACTAAAAACAGGAGCTTTAATTGAAAAATCAATTTTAATTGGTGCAAATTATGCCAAAGTTGATGAGAAATTTTTAAAAGATCTTTCAATTTATGGAACAAATCTTGGTATTATTTTTCAGATAATTGATGATATTTTAAGCACGTTTGGAGATGAAAAAGTAACAGGAAAACCCACTGATGGAGATATCAGAGAGGGTAAAAAAACTTGTTTACTAATTGAGGCTTTAAATAAATTAGAAATTAATGATAAGAACAAACTTGAAAAATTGATAGAAAAGCCAAATATGACAAATGATGATGTTCAAGAAGTCAAAGATTTATTTTTGAAAGCAGATGTTGTTAAATCAAGCAATGAATTAGCAAATTCATATTATAATGAAGCAAAATTATCTCTAGAGAAATTAAAGCATGTGATCAATCATTCTGAATATGAACTCTTTGAGAATTTACTAAATTTTGTAAGAGAAAGAAAATTCTAAGAAAGAAAAGCCTATTTTTATTGTGTATCAATTTTTTCTCATTTTTTATAATTATATGATATTGTTTTCTAAAAATGCAACTTTAAATAATTTCACTTTTGTTAAAAATATGTTAATATTACTATTATAATCATTCAAAATTGAAAATAAAAAACTGTGGTTGACGAAGAATTAAGGATTCTCAATATGACATTTTAATTGTGGATGATAGTAAATTAATAAGAAAGCTATTAACAGAAATATTAGAATCGAAAGGTTATACATGTAGTGCTGTTAACAATTTTTCAAAAGCTAAGGAAGAATTAAATAAATGTAAACCAAAATTAATATTTTTGGATGTGAACTTATCTGATTCGAATTTACCAGATTCGAATGGGTATGAATTTTGCAGAAGTATAAAGTCAACTAAAAAATTCAAAAATATACTCATATATTATTTTACGGGAGTTTCTGAATCAGAAATTGGAATAAAAGCGCTTGAAACAAGAGCGGATGGGTATTTGAAAAAACCATTTGATATCGCTGATTTTGATGATATCCTACAGCATTTGGACTAAAGTAGTGCAGTCTAAGGAATTAAATTTAGCCTACGCTAACTTTTCTCTTATTCTTTCCAAGTATTATCTCCTTTTTTGTTAAATTTTTATTTAAATTAGTAAGTAAAGTAAAAATTTGTTTAAACTTAACATAAAAAATGGTAAGAGCTAAAAATCATAAAAGAATTAATAATGACATAGTAAAACTTAACTATAAATTAGAAGATTGAGATAATTTTAAATGTTAGTTGCAATCACAGGAGCCACTGGAGTTCAGTTAGCAATTAAACTTCTTGAAACACTAAAAGAAAAAAAAGTGAAAACAGAATTAGTAATATCTGAGATTGCTGAGAAAATAATTGCTATCGAAACAAAGTATCAAACCTCTGATATTTATAAATTAGCAGATAGATACTTTGATGTAGACGATTTATTAGCTCCTCCTGCAAGTGGTTCTTATAAGTTAGATTCAATGATTATAATTCCGTGTTCAATGAAGTCACTTTCAGCTATAGCAAACGGTTATGCAAATAACTTGATAACTAGGGCAGCAGATGTAATGATAAAGGAAAATAGAAAACTTATTCTTGTAGTACGAGAGACCCCTTTCAGTGCAATTCATTTGGAAAACATGCTTAAGTTAGCAAAATTAGGGGTTGTAATTTTCCCTCCTATTCCTTCTTATTATACTAAACCAAAAAATATAGAGGAACTCATCGAATTTACAATAGGGAGGATCTTAGACCAACTTGGAATTGAAAGCAATATTAAGAGATGGGGAAATATATAACATTTTTACAATTTTTAAAAGAATTTTAGTAGGGGAAGATTATAAAACTTATTGCTAGAGAAGGATTTGTTTATAAAACTCAAAACTAAAGTATTATTAATTATTGAATAAGATTAATATTCAAATAATTACTATAATTTTGTATCAATTATTTCTAATAGATAAGCAAAGAATAAGTAGAGAAGAATTCAATTGAAAGTACTTCAAGATATTTGGATAGTAGAGAAATCAGGAATTGTAATTTTCCATAGAGAGTTTGATAAAGTAGTTTCTCCTCAACTTTTCGGAGCAATGATGAGCGCTTTAAATATGTTTGCTGAACAACTAGCTGAAGGAGGTTTGTCAAATTTCGAATTACAAAATTCAAGATTCACAATAATAAAGAAAGGAGCGTTAATATTTGTAGCAAACTCTTCTAAAAAATATAACCAGAAAAAAGTAAATAAAGAATTAAAAAAAATCTCTGATAAGTTCTTTAATCTTTATAGTGAAAAATTGAAAAATTTCAAAGGACAAATTGGTGTTTTTTCTAATTTTATAGAAGAAATTAAGGATGCATTAGAAGAAAAACCAGTATAATATAAGGTTTAAATTTCATAATTCTAATTTTCTAATAAAATCAATATTTGATCTACTGAATCTTTTAATTAAACAATTTTAAGTTTATACAAGAGTGTATACTTTCAATTTTTCTATAGAAATATTATATTATGAATGAAAAAAAGCCAATCCCAGAAGAAGTAGCTTTTCAGATATGTGAAGAAGTAAGAGAACGCAATAAGAAAAAGAAGTTAAGTTTTGCAAAAGCTCAATGTTGGGGATGTATGAAATATTCACATAAAAAAAATGACATTAGACATAGATGTATTTTTGGAGAGGAGAATAATAGAGGTTGTCATCTAGTAAATAAGGTTTTTGATGAGAGAAACTAAACTTACATAAAAATTCAATATTCATTGATTTATCCATTGATACAATTTACCCACTAATACTCTTTTATCATTATTACTTTTAAGATTATTAATATTCTTTACGTTCATTAACCACATGGAGGATCTTAATTCATGCTTTAATGTTCTAATCTCTTTAATTGTGTTTGTCATTGAACTGGCTTTTTTATAATCCTGCCATGCTGTTTTTAAGAATTTAAATGCAAAACCTCCAAGATCAGCACCTAATACAATTGATTTGGCAATATCTACTCCAGATCGCAAACCTCCTGTTGCTATTATGGGTTTTTGAGTGACTTGTCTTACATTGATTATTGCAACTGGTGTTGGGATACCCCATTCACGAAAAGTGTCTGCAATCTTTCGAGAATATACTTCATAGCTGTAATCATCACGTATTGACTCTATTGCAGCAAAGCTAGTACCACCTGTTCCACCGACATCAAATCCATCAAAACCTAATAAATCAAGCTTTAAAGCTAATTCTTTATTAAAACCAGTTCCAACTTCTTTAGCAATGATAGGAATTTTCAGATTTTTTCTTATTTCCTTAAATCTTTCTTCAAAATTTTTATAGGAAACATTACCATCTCTTTGAACAAGCTCATGTAAAGCATTGAAGTGAATAGCCATGGCATCTGCTTTAATCATCTCAATGCATTTTTTGAAATAATCAATTTTGAAATTAGGATCACATACTTGTCCTATTCCCAAATTTCCTATTACGGGAATATTTGGTGCTACATCACGAATAATGCTAAAGGATTCAATTGTAGAAGGATCTTCTAATCCGATTCTCTGGCTTCCAATCCCAAGTGCAATGTTTTCCGTTTTTGCCGCATTTGCTAAAATGTTATTAATTGCTTTAGAAATCTGGTGACCTCCAGTAATTGCTGCAATACATATTGGAGCAGAAATTTTTTTTTTAAAGAAATCAACAGAAATATTCGTGTCATCTAATTCAATTTCTGGAAGAGGATGGTGAATTAGAGTAACATCATCAAAATAGTTCTTTACATGTTGGACGTTATGTTCTAAAGGTATCTTTATGTGTTCTATCTTTCTATTATAGATTTTACTTTCAGTTATTTTATCAGATGATACTTCAAAATTAGTACATTCGATATATTGGTCAGTTAATGCTTTCAGAATGTTTTTATTTTTAATCCCATTAATGATTTGAACAGGGATATTTAATTTTAAAATTTCTTCAATTTTTTCTAGTTTACCTTTTATACCTCCAGTAACATCTATTTTTTGGCCTAATTTGGCTAATTTTATATCAACTAAATCGTTAATTGTCAATTTTAAAACCAATCTTTTATTTCCATTGTTCTGGATAAATATACCATCTTCTTCTATAGCAAATATAACTTTTGAGATTTTAAAATTTTGAATTCTCTCACATAATTTTAAAATAATTTGATCTCCTGATAGAATTGAAAAAGAATAATCCTTACTTAGAAGAATATCTCCATAAAGAACAGGTAGTACTCCAAGGTCAAGTAATTTTTCAATTGGATCTATAGATTTAATAATTACTTCATTAAAATCTTGGATGAAAATGCTAGATGGTTGAATCGAAAGTGCTGGATATCCCTTTTCTAATAATTTGTTTATTAATATAGAATTAAACTTATTCATAGCATCATGTGTTTTGGAAAGCCCCATTATTTGATCCTTAATAGAAGTATTTAGTCCTTGAGAAATTTGATATTTTTTAGCAAGAGGATGACCAAATGAACCACCGCCGTGAATTAAAATAATCAATTTTTTACTATCAATAATTTGATTAAGACAACTCTCTAATATTTTTTCTCTTAGTGAAAAGGGATCATTCTTGTCAGTTAATAAACTTCCACCTAACTTTAATAGAATTATTTCATTGTTGTTTTTCAATTTTACCTCACACTCATCCAATCATAGTTTTCCAAGCATTAAACCCTTCCGTTTTAACAGTTTTGGAGATATTATCCTGTACTTCTTCAGTTTCAGCTAAAGCAATAACCAAACCACCTCGCCCGGTTCCCGTCATCTTAGCCCCAAGAGCCCCATTTTGTAAGGCGATATCGACCAATTTATCATTAATTTCTCCAGAGACCGTTATATCTTGTAATAATTTATGGTTTTGGTTCATTAGGTTACCAATAGAGATAATATCTCCCTCAAGTAACGCTCTTTTTGCTTCTGATGCTAATTTTTCATATTTAATAAAGATTGTTTCAAATTTTTCTGGAGATTGTTCTTTTAAACGTCGAACATCAGCCACCACTTCTGTTGTAGAGGCTGTTATTCCTGAGTTTATTATTACTAAGGGCATTTTCTTTGGCGATTGTAGAAGTTCCATTGTGTTTTTTCCCCCACTCAAGTTTTTAACAAACCAAATTAAACCACCATAAGTAGAAGCTGTGTTATCAATACCTGAAGGTGTGCCATGATACGCTTTCTCTCCTTCATAAGCAGCTTTATTTATCTCTTCATCATTTAAATTAAGATTAAATGTGTCATTTAAAGCCCGGGATAGTGATGTGCATTGAGCTGCCGAAGCTCCCACCCCACTAGCGGCAATTAAGTCTCCAGTAAATATTATTTCAAGCTTTTGATTCTCTGTATCTACTTTCAAATATTCTATTACATTTTTAATTGAATTTGATGCCTCATTGAATTTCTTCTTTTTGTAACCTGGTGTTGCAAGTCTTTGATCATTAACTGTCCAACCATTACCTTTAACTACTTTAACTTCTGCAATCGTGGAAGATCCTAAAGCTGATGCGATTGCTGGAAGACCATACACAACAAAATGCTAGTGTTTATTCCCGAAGTAGGAAATAAATTTCACCAAAAAGTATGGTCTTTCCATATCCTTTTCCGACACCCATTTATTTTACCTCCACAGTTCCTTCAGAACCATTAACAATAATTTCTTGTCCTGTTTTGATATTACTTATATCAATTTTATCCACACAAGGAATTTCGCTGATTATACAACCTACTGCAACAATTGTATCGATTTCTCTATTAACGATTGCAACAGGAGCAGTGTTATTCTTTTTCATTCTATACATGGTATAAGATCCCACTGTAGATCCTTTACCGGTTGGAAAAACTAAAACTTTTCCTGCAATTGATTGACCTTCTAACTCGTGCCCAACCTCAACTACTTTTCCTGTATCAGGGTCAACGCCCCCATAAAATGAGATTCCATCTTTAGTAACTATCGCTTCTGCCTCAGCTGTACCTTTATAAATTTTTCTTCCTTCTAACTTCATTTAATTGCCTCCTCCACGCATTCTTCAACTGAACCAATTTTTACTTTAAATTTATTTTTTGCCCGACCATAATAACATGCTTTAGCAGAATCTACCATTATTGCTTTGAAACGTTCTTTAATTGGAGCAACAACACAACAAGTATCTGCTGCAAATTTCGCTCCTGTATCTTCAATTATTTTAGAATAACCGGCTTCATCAGCGATTCGTTTTGTAGGTCGAGCAGTTGTAATCCAAAATTCTTTATTTACTTTCTTTCCTTTTAATAACCTAGAAATTGCCTCAATTTCGTGAATTGAAGCGTGAGGGCAACCTATACTTACAAAATCTATTTCAAGATCATCATCAATCAGTTCTGAGCGTGTTTTATCCAAATCTTCTTGATTAATTTCAAATGGAGCATTACCTGGTTTAGGATATTTATTATATTCTGGAGTAATTCCCTCCATATGGAATAATGCAGTTCCACCATATGTCGCAACAGAAGCACAAAAAGATTTAAGCTCTTCAATTGTTGCTTTAGGGATGCCCACTATATAGGGTATTTTCTTTCCTAATCCTACCAATTTATCTCCAATTATTTTACCTAAAACACCAAATTCGTCTGTACCTTTAACGGTAGCATTAACTTTAACTAAAACTTCCCCATGACGATTTTCATCCAAATGATACCCATACTTGGGTGTTATTCCCGTAATAGCTGACGCTAAGGCACTTGGACCCCCTTCACGATTGGTTCGAGCACCAATAACAGAATTAGAATAACAAACGGCACTACTTTCAGCCCACGCAATGTGTTGACCATAATGAGGAGTATTCCCAATCAAATAGGGTGTACAAGAACAAGTAGTAATTATACCCATTTTCGCAAATGCTTCAATAGCTCGATTCTGATTTTTAGCAAATTCTTCATCAATCCCTAATGCTTGCCAATTTTCACGATCCATCCCTGCAGGATTTAAAGTTGTTAAGACTCTAACTTTGCCATCCTCTGCCATTTCGCTTAAGAATTCCAGACCAGCCTCTCCTAAATTAGCGTATGAAACTCCGGCTATTTGAACGCCATACACATCAACCATACATTCAGCATCAAAGATTTCACCTAATGTAGTTAAAATCTCCATTGACTTCTGGGCTGCTTTCCCATACTTACCATCCAGCATATCTTGTTCTTCTGTTGTTAATTTCATTTTTCCCTACTCATAATATTAAAAATATTTGTTAATATCAACTTTAGGAAATTCAGTAATATCAAAACTCTTTCCTTTAACAACTTTGTAATGTTAAAGTGGACATATTTAAATAGTTTGAGTTAATTTAATCAAGTTGATAATATCAAATTCTTAAATTTTAAATGTAATATAAAAAAAAATGATTTTTAAAAAAAGTTTGCGATTCAAAATTTAATTGTAAACCTCAATCATTAGCTATTTAGGAAAGACTTTACTCTTAAGAATTTCCCTGAAAAGATTTACTTTAGATTTTATCTTATGTATGGTTAGTAACATTTTGGGAAATTTAATGAAGTAAGTTCTCTCTGGATCATAATAGAATATCATGGATATATTAAGTTTATGAAGCCTGTTGGGAGATTATTTCCCAATATTCTTTATTATTCTACGTTTCTGGTGGGTTTTTAACCATGTATAATGAAAATTTCCGTCAACATGCAAAAGCTATTATTTGAAAAATTTCATTTTCATTTTATGTAATTTTGATAATTTTTTATTTCCTAATTAAAATTGATACAATCTCATTATTAAATTATGGAAGAGTTTCTTGACAAAAAAGCAGAAGTCATAATAAAAGAAAATATAAAAAACATTGAATTAATTAATTTTTTTACAAAATCAACAGTTAAGACACCAGTTTTTTTAAGTATCATTCAAAGAAATTACGCTGAGATAAAACCATTACTGAATAGGGGTCTAGTAAAAGATTTAAAACCAGTAAAAAGTTATATTTTTAATCTTGATAAACTTGAAAATTACTTTTATTCAATATTTCAAGAAAAAATAGATTTTTTAAAAAATGATATTTGGAGGAAAAAGAGAAAGAAAACCGAAATCATAAAAAAAACAGAAGGATTGACACCTGAAGAAGGTTGCGAAGATTACGATTTAAAATTATGCGAGTGTCTTGAATTTGCTAAAAAAGCAATTGCAGAACTAGATACTATGGAAATAGACAAGGAAGATTTCAATAATATTATAGGTGGATTGCAAGAAAAAATGAAACAAGATCCTATATATAAATTTTTATTATTCGTTCGAAACGATAAGGATATTGTTTTTAATAAAAGAACAGAAGATAACCCCGGAATTATTCACAAAAAGATCTTAATTTATTCAGAGGAATGTATGTCTGGAAAAGGTTGGAGTTTTTTTTCTGAACTAAAAAAAAAAGAATTCTACAAAGAATTTTCCCCTGCAAAAAATTACTTCATAACAGAATTAGGCTTACTTGTTGATTCTAAATTAAGAGAGCGTAAATGGTCTGAAGAAGTAGACTATCAAAAAACTAAAGAAGAAATATTTCAAGAGGAAGAATTTAACAAGTTGAAAAAACAGTTTGATATCTAAAGCAGGAAAACTAGTTAAATCATTAATTTTTAGAGAAAATCAAAACGTACAAAAATTATATTACTGTTTTGGTTTTTTAATAATTTTTAAATATAAACTTTTACATGTCTAAAGATTTAAATATGAAACACCTACAATAAATTTGGACTGTTTCAATAAAAATGTAATTATCAAAAAACTTTTTGAAATATTCTTGAAACCACAATTCAATTTAATTAAGTTATCAAAATAGAATAACCACAATATAAATTCATTTAAATTGATAAGATAAAAATTATAACAGTTACAAGATACGGGGAGGAATTATAACTAACGATAAAGAGATATTTAATTTATTTATGGAATTATCTTCAAAAAAGGGGTCAAAATATGCTAAAGAAGTAATAGATAAGCATAAAAAAGAAATATATAGTGAAGAAGAAAGAAATAAAAAAGAAATAATTATTGAAAAATTTGAAAATTCCTTAGATATATTATATACTATGTTTTGGAACTTAATTCAATTAAAAACAGGCTCTAGAATTGGAATGTCCGTTTCTATGGATTTAACTCGAGATACATCAAAGTTATTTACCGAAAGAGTCAATAAATTCCATAATATTGTAGATAAATATAGAGAGATTTTAAATGAGAGAATTATAGATAAAATGGGCAAATATTTTGATATTTTTGCTCCAACGGGGCTTTTAACTTCAGAAGAATTCTTAAAATCAGAAATTGCATTAAATATATTGAAAGAATTTATCAATAAATACAATAGAACATTAAGCAGTTTTAATCATATTTCAGTTGGATTAAAACAATTGACGGATATTTCAAAACTTGAAGGTGATTATAAAGATCCTCAGATAATGAAAGACAAAAAATTTATAGAGGTACTTTTAAAATTGATGGTCTTAATTTCTAAGCCTCCAAAAGGTATTTATGATTTTTTCTCTTAATCTTTTATCTTAAGAAAGGAACACACTTATTAATAAAAATTTTCAAGAGATTTAAGTCTCTTTATTTTTACTTTTAAATAACAATACTTTTATAATTTTGATTTTATAGAGTATCCTTTAAGATTACACCTATTAAATAATACTTTTTAAAAATGAGAATCATCTTTAAAATATTTGTTAATATCAGCTTTAGGAAATTCAGCAATATCAAAACTCTTTCCTTTGACAATAAGTGGTTTAGTTAAATCAAAACCAATTTTCGTTGTCATTTTTGTTCCGGGCTCAGCACTAGGATCTAAACTACTCCCAGGTTCTTTATCCTTAATAATCATTCTTGAATCTCCTTGAAAACGAGTTGCGAGCGCCCACTCAACTGATAGTGGATCATAAATATTAATATCTTTATCGACAATAAAAGCATGCTTACAGCTTGTATGACCTGTAAAAGTTCCCTCTATTGCTTTTCTTCCATCTTCTTCTGATTTTTTATCAATCTGAACTATTGCATGCAACCAAGAAGATCCACCAGGACTGATATTTACATCCAAACATTTCACTCCTAATTCAGTTACCTTGTTGAAAATAGTAGGTTCTCGAGGCATGCCCATCAAAATTTTATGCTCAAGAGCACCTGGTAGGAGAGCTTGCCAAATTGCATCTTTTCTATGAGTAATTCTTTTTACCTCAAAGACGGGTTCTTCTCTGATTGTATCATATGTTTCAGTTAGATCAACAAAAGGACCTTCTGAATGTTTTTCTTCTAAATATACGCGACCCTCTAATATGAATTCTGATTCCGCTGGTATTAATAAATCTACAGAATTTGCTTTTACTACTTTAATTGGCTCTAGCGCATTGGCAATATGTAATTCGTCAACTCCAATGTCTACAGAAGTTGCTCCAGCAATTAAGATATTAGGAGTATTTCCTATACAAAAAGCTACTTCTAATTCTCCATTTTTTTCTAAAAATTTAGAAAAATGACGTCCTTTAACTATGCGAATGGCAAATTTATCTTTTGAAAACTGCATTGCTCGATGAAAGTCTAAATTCTGCCCATAATCTGGATCTCTCGTCACTACAACTGCGGAACTAATGTAGTTTCCACCATCTTTTTCGCAATGAAACAAAATAGGTATTTTATCTAGATCGATATTAGACTCGATTATTTCTTGACAGGGGGCTTTAGACACAATTTCTGGTTCGGAATAATTATTGATAGATTTTGAAAGCATTGGTATAATATCTGCGGGAGTCACACCGAAATAAGAAGCAATTACATCCTTAGTGCAAAACACGTTACCAATAACCCGAAATTCAGATTCTTTCACATTATTAAAGAGTACTGGAGTCGGTTCGATCTCTTTCAAAATTCCAGAGATCTCTAATTTTCTCGAAACATCTGCATCTACCTTTCGGAGTAATCCCTTCTTATCAATTTGATCTATATATTCTCTAAATCCCATAATATTCATCTTCCATAAATATTTATCTTGATAACTTGAATAACATTAGTGGTTTTTCTTAGAGGAGTTACAGAACCACTTTTTATAAAACTAAAGGTTTTCACCCTCATTTATTTTTTGTAAAATTTCTTTTGCGTAATCGACTCTAATTTTTTTCTCGTCTATCATTTTTGTAGCAACCTTGTCTATAAACTTGTCTGGTACACCTGCAAGTTTTGCGATGTTACGAGAATGAAGTGCCATATGACCTTTTTGGATGCCTTCTGATACTAAAGCCCTTAGCGCTGCAACGTTTTGGGCTAATCCCAGAGCAGCACCCACTTGCGAGAGTTCACTAGCACTTTTTACATTCAAGATTTTTAGAGCTATTCGTGCCATAGGATGTATTTTAGTCATCCCACCAATTATCCCTAAGGCGAGAGGCACCTCGATCTCACCTACTAGATTTCCCTTAGAATCTAGCTCGAATTTAGTTAAAGGTGAATATTGTCCATTTAAGGATGCAAAGGCATGTGCACCAGATTCTATTGCACGAGTATCGTTTCCGGTTGCTAAGGTTAGTGCAACAATTCCATTCATTATTCCCTTGTTATGTGTTGCCGCTCGAAATGGATCTGCTTTAGCAAACTCATATGCATTTATAATCCCTTCAACAATTTCTTGTCCTCCTAGTAATTCTTTATCAAATGTAGCTCTACTTCTAGCTAAACGATGTATAGCTAAATTAGAAACGATCCGAAGATAAACTTTTCCACCACTTATCTCCTCTACATAAGGACTAATAGCCTCAGCCATAGTGTTTACTATATTTGCACCCATGGCATCCAAAACATTAACTAACAAATGAAGAATAATCATATGTCCTTTTTCTGTTTGGATTTCTCTTATCTCAATATCTTGAGCACCTCCACCTAACTTATTTAATAGCGGGTCTTGCTCATTTGCAATCTTTAAAAGCTTCTTTTTATTCTTTTCTATAGATTTTTTTGCTGATTCAATATGTTTTAATTGTGTAACTTGAATCTGCGCAATCATTACTGATTTTACATACTCCGAATGAAATCCACCATGTTTTCTAGCCATTTTCGCTGCATTTGACGCAGCGGCGACCACAGAAGGTTCTTCAATAACCATAGGGATTATATAATCTTTTCCATTTACATTAAAGTTAAAGGCAAGACCAAAGGGTAATTGATAGCTTCCTACTACATTTTCGATTAATGTATCAATTTGATTTGGTTTAAAATAACCTAAAGTATTTAGAATTTCGATTTCTTCTTGATTTAAATCAACAAGCTCAGATAACAATTTTATACGATCTTCCATTGATAGCTTGTAAAAACCAGATATATCTGAACGAAATTCTTTCATTATCTTTTCATAAATATAAAAATTAATAAATTTTTCTTAATCCTTTTCAATTTTAACATCTAATAAGGATTCAGTGTAAGTACGAGATGGGAAATACCTTAATACACATGGTGATTTGGAAGATTAATATAAAAAGGTGTCCAGTTTAAAAGACCTTTGGCATTAATATTTTCCTCGTTCTCAGTTTCTACTCGCCTTATCTCATATTCTAAAGAATTCCCTTTACTAACATTATTAGCAACTCGTACTAAACCTTTACTTAAATATCTAAGATCATTACCATCGTTGTGCGCAATTGGTTCAGTCTCTAATTTTGCAAAAAGAGGAAAGAACCTTTCATGATATCCAGAGTGACCTTTAGGACAGTGATCTAAGCCCTTTATGTTTGGAATAATGCATCCCTCATCGCAAAAATGAAGTGTAAATCCCCTATTATTGTTTTGTTCATGCTCTTTAATACGTCCGAGTATAATTATTGGCTTTACATCACCATTTTTTATTAACTCGTATTCTAATACAGATTGCTTTTTCTTTAAATGGATGAAATCAGTTATAAGTGGTCCCTTCTGGACTATATCGTTAAATCTCTCTTGAACTTTCAAGAGTCCAGAAATACAAGTTGCACCCGAGCCATAAGAGCCAAAATAAATTGTATCATTCACATGAACATGATTTTCAAGAAGGAAGATTATCTGCGCCCAGATACTGGCATTGTACATATTACCAAAATGCATCGGAACTCTTAGTTGAGGAAGAACTCGTGTTTTTATATTGGTATTCACCCACCTTGAAAGTCGTTCCAATGCTGATGAAGAATATCCTTTTTCATTTAATTTCAAATAAATATATTCTGGTAAGACGGTAACATCGTGTAAAAATGCGTCAAGTTTCTTCAGAATTGAGGATCTAAATTTACTTTGTTCAAATTTAGGTAAATCACTTATATGTTTTATCCAACGCTTCAAAATGATTTGTTGCATAATTTTTAATGGTAATTTTGAAAATGGGGCATGGAATGTGTAAAAATTTGCATGAAAATCTCCAACATTATCAAGTAAGTTGTCATATGCCTTTAATTGAAAATCAATATAAGTGTCTTGAGAATACCTTCCAAATGCACTAGCATTTTTATCATTGGGAGGTCTGAAGAAATCGTTAACATTCCCCGAAATTTTTCCAAATTTCTTGCTAAAAGTTGCTACTCGTGGATTTTTTGAAATTATAAGTCCGACAGCTCCTGAACCTTGTGTAGGTTCCCCAGGGGAGCCTATATGATATGAAGAAATGTCTGCGCTTATAACAAGAGCCTTGTTGATGATTTCTTTTTCAATCATCGCAATAGCATTAAGAATTGCTAATGTACCACCCGCACAGGCATTATAAACATCTTGAGTTAACGCGTTGGTGGAAATTTCTAACATTTCGGCAAAAATATTTGAAATGCTCTTAGCTGCATACACTTCGGTCTCAGTTCCTGCGAATAAAGCGTCTATACTCTTAGGATTGATATTTCCTCTTAATATTGCGCTATATCCTGCTTTTAATCCTAAAGAAATAATATCTTCATCTACTTCAGCTACTCTCATTTCTTTTGATAAAAGTCCTTTACTGTATTTGTCAGGATCGATATCTCGTGCTAGAGCAAGCTCCTTTAGAGAAACGAAGTGTCGAGGGCTATGGAAGCCGAAAGAATCGATACCTATATCACCAAAAAGATAGTCGTTTGAAAGCATAATATGTTTTCCCTTTGTTTATGATAAAAAAATAAATGGTTATTTGTTCAAAAACTTATCTAATTAAAATTATTCTTATTAGCAGACGTGAATATTTAAATTTATTGATATTACTAATATTTTAGAACAATAAGAGTATGAAAAGTAATAGACTTACAACCAAAAATTAATAAATGTTGAAAGTTGAGTATATTTTTTCGATTACTTTTTGTTATAGGATCTATTTATATTTGAAATATTGTGAGCTTTCTTTTTATTAGTGGGATAAAATGAAAAAGAAAATATATCAACCGAAGCCGATAGTAACTTTTGCTGATATCATATTTATTTTAGTTTTCTCTCTTTTAATGATAGGTTCAATTCTTGGTTATATATGGGACCAAGCTCAGAGAATCTCCGCAGGGAGGTTATGATTTTAAAAACCGTATCTTGTAATAAATTTTTGAAAAAGCCCAAAATTAGTCGGTAATTCAATTTTGTTGACAAATGCGTAATCATTTGTCATGGGTCAAATTCTTATAATTATTGAAAGTCGAGTAAATATTGAATAATTTAGCTTAAATATTCTTATTTAAGATAAAATTGATAACTAATGATATTTTGGGATTTTTGAGATAAATTTAATATTTTTAATGTTCCTATTAATATTGAAAAGAACACAATATTATGATGGGTTAGATGGTAACTACCATAGAAGAGTTAAAAAAAACAGCAAAGGATAAGTTACCTAAGCATATCGGACTGATTATCGATGGTAACCGTCGATGGGCGAAAAAGAGAAATCTAGATGTAAATTTAGGTCATCTAGTTGGATATGAGAACCTAAAAAAAAGGTTATTCGATTTTTTTGATGCAGGGATTCATTATCTTAGTTTGTATATACTATCACTTGAAAATGTGAGAAAACGTAATACACAAGAGCTTGAATATATCTATAAGATTATGGTTAAAGCTGTCGATACTGTTATAAATGAATCAATTGTAAAAGAGGAAAAGGTTAGGTTCGGTGTTATTGGTCGTATTTCAATGCTACCAGATAAAGCACGGAAAAAGATTGAAGAATTAATTGCCTTTACTAAAGATCACAATCAAAATTTTATAAATCTCTGCATCATGTATGATGGCCATGAAGAAATTGTAGACGCTATAAAGGAGATAATCAAAAATAATATCAAGTCAGAAGATGTCAATAAAGAATTAATTAAAAAATATCTTTACACAAAAAATTTCCCTCCATTAGATTATATCATTAGAACAGGTATGAATGATGGAGCAAGAATCTCTGGATTCTTGTTATGGGACTCTTCTTATGCTGAGTTTAAATTTAGAAATGATTTATGGCCTGATTATAATAAAGAGATGGTAATCGAGGATTTAGAAGATTATCTAAGAAGAAATCGACGATTGGGACAATAATTCTTCTTTCTATTTTATTTCATAAATCCAAAATAAATAAATCATTAATAATTGTTAACCCTAAAAAATAAAGAGAGACTTTGAATAAGTATTAATAATAAGGTGAAAAAAAAAACATTTGAATTATGTCAGATGCAGACAAAATCATCTCTTTAAAAATAACAAAATTCCCGCAAAATCTGTTGATTCCGGGAATTGATAATAGTATTTCAATTCAAGCAATAAACTATTCAAGCAAAATTGAAAATTTTAAATTTAATTTTGATGGAGAAAATTTAAATATTAAAGTAGAGCCAGAAAATTTTAAGGATATTATTGAATTTGGACCAGGAGAAACTAAAAATATAGAATTAAAATTAGAACCTACTACCGATGGTTCCGGTAAATTAACCATTAATGTTCAGTGGCTAAAGATTACAGAATATACAGTTAATGTACAAAAAGTTAGAGATGAGATCCAAGAAAGTAAATTCAAAAAGATAATAGATAAGTATAGCTTTAAAGATAAAAAATCTGCTGAATTGTTTAATCCAGATAATTTTATTATAGATATGAAAAAGGATGTGATAAAAAAAGCAGAACAACAGCTACAAAAATTGAGAGAAGATTATAATTCTTTACAACTAACGGGCTCAAAAAATTCAGAGCTCTTAGAAGATATTGATAAATATTTAAAAAATCTTGCTAAAGGATATATTTCAATTAGTAAGCCATCACGTGCTCTAGAGTTGGCACTTATGTTATCTAAAAAGAAAGAACAAACAGAATTTTACTTTAATTTAATCAGAGCATTTGCTTTAAAAAATCTTGATTCGACGCTGCAAATCGTTAATAATTTAACTGATTTAAATAGCAAACAGCAATTATTAAAATTCTTAGCTATAGATCAAGCAGTTATTAATCCAAAACAGGCATTAAAGATTGGAGTTTTAATTCAAGATCCTTCAACAAAAGAAAATCTTTTAATCAATATTTCTAGCAAAATTATTGAATCAAATCCCTTATTAGCTTTAAAATTAATAGGTCTCATTGAAGATGAGATTCTAAAGATTAAAATTTTATTCAATGTAGCAAAAAAATTGAAAGAACAAGATATTGGATCTGAATTAGTTATTGTTCTTAATTTAATTATTGAAAAAATCCAAAAATTCCTCAAAACAAATTATAAAAAGCAAATTTATAAATTGTTTAAAGATGCTATAACTCTTGTTGCTGAAATTGAAGGCCCTGCAAAGGCACATTCTATTATTGAAAATTTGTCTATTCAAGAACTTAAGGATAAAATTAATAAAGATTTATTTGATGACATTTATGTAATGGTTGATGAAATTAGAACAAAAACGGAATCAAAATTAATATTTTCTCAATATTTCCTATTGAACATTTTTAGTTCCTCTCTCAATAATGAGATTAAAAATTTTTCTTTGAATGGTGGTAATATAAGTAATAATATCCTTACAAATGACTTCAATTTTACTATAGCATTTTTATCCTTATTCAGTTTTGATTTTAGCATCTTACCTATTTTAGACCGCGTATATAACGATATAAAATATTCTTTAAAAAAATCAATCGCCTATTTTGTTTTTCCTTCAAAAACGAATTATAATGAGAACGAGTTAAGAACCCTTCAAACTTCATTAAAACAATTTTTTAAAAATATTAATAATGCTCCAGGTCAAGTATTCGTTTTTAATTTAGATTTTATTCCTTATTTAGGTAAACCCACCATTATAATATCAGATGAGGTGGGGTTGGAGGCCATCTTTCACTCAAAAATTAAAAAAATAGGAGAATCCATTAACTTGATTGTGGATGATTCTTTTTTCAAAGGTGGTAAAATAAAGGATTATTTAGAAGAAATATTTCCCTCTAACAAATGTAGAATTATTAACTTAGTACTTTCCTATGAATTTATCAATGATTACAATATTTTTAAGACATTCATCCAATCATTACTTTAAAAAGAAGTTAAGAAACTAAAATTATAAAATTAGAGTTTGTTATATATATTGTAAGCGTATAAAACAATTTATTGGATTAATAAATACAGTAACGCAAAAAAAAGGGAGAGCTTCAATGGCAAAAGACAAAAAAAAAAAGAAAGAGAAGAAAAAGAAAAAAGGTGATCAACGAGGTGATACCTTTTCACAATTATATGCTAAGAAAGGGAAAGCTGGTGTACCTTCATTAGGGGAAAGTATTGATAGATCTGGTGATAAATTATTTCTTGGAACTGATTATAAAGAAGTTCTTATCCCCGAAAGACCATGGGCAGAAATGTTAGCTGATAATGAACATTGGACACCTTTACCATTTACCCATGGTATTGAAATGGAATTGATTATCGCCGATGATAGTGGTGAATATCCTCCTGGGGAAGAAATGGTGTTTCGAATGAAAGAAATTGTTAAAGATGCTATTAAAATTATGGACGAAATTCTATATGAAGGAAGATCTGATTTTCTGCCTGTACCAGAATACATCAAACAAAAAGTCTTAGCCAAACCCTGGGGGAAAGATGACTTAGAAAAGGGATATGCAATGGATATTCGATATCAATTACCTAATGGCGCTCATGTGGATATTGATACGTTTGCTAGAGATGGAAATGTAACAGCAATTACGTATATATTGGAGCTTGTTACCCCGCCAGCAGAGTTTGTTGAGGAGCTGGCATATTGGGCTTCGACTTTATTTTTAATAGCCAAAGCGACTCTCCCAAAAGATCTACATATTATCGCTTCTGCGATAAATCCTGCGACGAAAGAATACATGCGAGGCGTATCTCAAGCGGACCATAGCCACATCGGTTCTTTTGAATCAGAATTAGAAAAAGTTCAAGCTTATTGTATGATTAGAAATTATATACCTCATATCATTGCTCTTACATGTAATTCACCTATATTAAATAATAAACCAACGGATGTAGTAAAAATTATTAATAGGAGAATTACTGCACCTAATTGTGTTAGATCATTAAGATTAAAATATAACACCACAATGTTAAGTGGGAATGATCCACAACATTATATTCCATATTTAACTGATCTTAGTGAGAATTCTATAAATTATTTTCTGCAGACTGTTCAGAAAGCAAGTCTTGAGGATGGACGCTTCCAAGATGTGTTTCCCGTTACAGAATTCGGAACCATAGAGGTTAGAATTAGCGATGCGCAGATTTCCATTTGTCGCCGAATCGGAGTTGGAATGTTGATTCAAGCTATGTGCTATAAAGCGAGAAAATTGCTAGAAAAGGGAGTTTGGGTACCCGATGCTGGTAGTGAAACAATAGCAACAAACCGGGAGAGCGCAATTGAGAGAGGCTTGATTTCTTTATTTCGACCTCAAAATATTACACGGGAAAAACTTGCCCAATATGATCCTGAATTTGCAGAACAATATTTAGGCCCAGAAGACCAACCAGTACGATATATGATACAAGCTGTACAGCGAATGTTCTTTTATTTAAAAGATGAATTAAAAGAATTAGGCTTTTTATATTCTCCATTTATGAAACCTCTTTTGCAATCTGTTTTTGGAAGTGTTTCTTATGCAGAGCCACCAATAACAGAAGCAGAATATCAACTTTCGCTATATGATTATAAATTACAAAATGGAGAGGATCCAAGCATTTTATATGATTTAATATACTTCACAATCCAATACTGTCAAGATCCATTAAACAATCCTCTTACCGGAACCTTAACTTTACCTAAAGAAATGAGAGAATGAGTTCTTGAGAATAATATTTATCAGAAAATAGATTAAGTAATTTTTAAAAATCTCATTAACAAAAACTTTTATACTTTTGTATCTACTTTGTTTTATAATACTGAAACAAATGTTAAAGTGAGTATTATGGAATCCAAAGACACTATAACAAAAGAAGCAGGATATAATCCAAATCTCTTTAAGGTAATGTATTTCATTATCTATAGCTTTCTTATAGTATTTGATATAATATTTCTTTTCTTGTTTATGACAGTTTGGGCAAGATTAGAATTACCGTATATGGGGGCTGCCCAGTTTCCAGGATTATTTCTTTTATATGTTACCCTTCTGATTATAAAAATATGCTTTGAGAGTTATGAAATAGTGAGAATTATTCTATTTTTAGTATGGGGTAAACAGGATAAAGAAAGCGCGTATAAAGTAGCTGAGGGTTTTTTTGGTTTTAAAATTTTTAGAATGCATTACATTATATTTATAATGATATTCTTAGTATGGATGGAATTCGGTAGTACACTTATGATGTTCAGGGATATTACAGCTGGGGATGAACAATATGAATTTTTAATGTTTTACATGTGGTTCCAAGTCATCCTTTTTATTCACATATATTCTTTAGAAATAGTTCCAAGGTTAATGCTATTATTTGCAGATTCTACCAATAAATCAAATAGAATGAGAGCAATAAGAAATATGATTGTATGGATGTTTGTATTACTATTCATACTCAACTTTAATTTCATAATATACTTTATAATAAATTTCATAACACGGATGCGTTCTTAAAACTACTCAAAAATTTAGACTTAAATTCTTTTTTTTTTCTTTAATGTCAAACAACACTCACCCGACAAAAATAAATAGGCTCTTTGAGCTTAATAGAAAGATTTATCTTCGTTAAATCCTTATTTTATTTAATGCCAGCAAAACCTTCTGAAATTAAAAAAGCTACAATCCATACTTATTGGAATTCTAAAGAAGGAATGATCTGCCCCTTATGTTCTTCTCAGCTACAACATGAATTTAATAATGGAGGCAGGAAGGTTATTACTTTAAAGGGACCTGTATGGGTAGTGACTAATTATTATAGCTGCATTAATCCTAAGTGTGAAATGCATGAGGCATTTCCGGTAGCATATCATTCTGCCATGCAACGGAAGCGATTTTCCTTGGAAGTATGGGCAAAAGTGATACAACATCATTTCAAGCATCATCTTAATTATTCCACCATCGTTGAACTCATGTGGGACGATTGGGACGTGTCAATTTCGAGGAACACGGT
>JAZGEW010000035.1:0-62580 GCA_036478875.1 Promethearchaeia archaeon
GGATAGAAAACTCGATGCATCACTGTGTCTTGCTATGGCAGGTACAGAGCCCATCCGTAAGAGAGCACTCCTTCCTTTCTGAAAACTGAACGTCTGTTCAGGTTTATTGCCTAACGTAATTATCGGAACAAGGTGCCTCATTACTATTCAATTATGAGGGTTTTAAATTCAGAACTTCCTTTCCTAGCTTCTTCGTGGTGAAGCATTGATACCACCACCAGCTACAATTAAAGGTTTATCAGCAGTCTTTAATAGCTCTACTGCCTCAATTATGCCTTCTATATTTCCAGCAGGTCTACATAATGGACGGTAATATTCTGGATCTATAATTTTTTTAAAGTCATCCTCCGTAGCTTCTCTAACTAATGCTGTTTCCCTTAACTCGAGAAATACAGGACCCCTTCTTCCAGTCATTGCAGTTCTTATACACCTTTGAACCGCATGTGGTATTTCATATGGATCTTCTACTGAAATTTGTAATTTTGTAATAGGTTTCATTAGACTCATCTGGTCTAAATCACCTTGTAATATTCCAATATTATCAAACATTCTAGCGATTTGAGAACCAATTACCAACATTGGTATCGAATCGGCATTTGCTGCAGCAACAGCAGGAATCAGATGAGTGACTCCAGGCCCTGCTGTCCCTAAACAAACACCTATTTCTCCAGTTGCTCTTGCCCATGCGTCTGCCATATGTGCTCCAGCTTGTTCGTGCCGCACCATCACAGTGTCAATACCCTCTTCACGACCCCAACGCTCAATAGCATCATAAATCTTTAGTAATTCTCCACCAACAAGACCGAAAACTTTGGTAATGCCTTCTTTTATTAGGCATTTAACTAACAAATCGCCACCATTTAACATTTGATTTGACATATTTAGACATATTACAAATAAAAAATAAAGTTTATTATAAAAAGAGATTCAACAAATATGAATAAATTAGAGAGCAATCAATTCAAGATAATATCCTAGATCATCTTTAGTATCTAAATAGTAGAATTTAATTCTCCCAACTTTTCCCGTTTGAATTACATCTATATTATATTCATCTTTAAAATGTTTAATTAATGCTTCAGCATTTTTAGTATATACGCCTAGATGATATATTCACATTTCTCCTTCTTTTAGAAATTCTAAATATAGATAATCACCTTTAGATTCTAATAATTCAACAATTTCAAACTGTTTTCCACCAAAATTTTGCATAATTTTTTTCATTTTAAATATTACTTCTTTTCCCTTATAGTTCGCAATAGTAGTTTGTTCAACAATATTGATTTTTCTATTAAAATCCAATAAACCATTATATAATTCTGCTGCTTTTTCAATATCCTTCACTAAGATACCAATTTGATCAAACTTAGGTATTTTCAGATCCCCCATGGTTGCTATACTTGATCTTATTTTACTGTTTCAGCAAATTTTAATTTACTAATTGGTTTTCTTAATGGAAATTCCCCCTTTAGAATCATCGATTTTAATTGTTCAGCTAATTTTATTGCCCCGTATCTGTCTGATTGTCTTAAAACAATAGGGAGTTCAGAACCTTCGAATTTAATTTTCTTTAAGTCTAACTTAAAAGCTTCTGGGCATAAATGAGTGCAATTGCCACAATTAAAACAGCGGGTTCGATCAATTGCAGTGATAATACCATTTTTTACAATAAAGGCATTTGTAGGACATTTATCAATAGCTTTACATTCTTCGCAATTTTTACAAGCATCAAGATTGAATTTCATAAAAAAATTATTGTCCCACACATCTCCATATGTAATTTCACCAACTTTTTCTCTTCCCACAAGACTTAAAATTGTTAAAGCAACTTCATTATCAGACTTTATAATATTATCAAATATTCTTTCATTTAGAATAGGAATTGGGACGGCAATACTACATATTGGTTCTAATCCATATGAGGTTTTGAAAGCACCCATATATTCTGGTTTCATACCTAAAAATGGAGCTATAGTCATCATATTAGGCTTTGCTACGTAATTTCGAGTACCAGGACCTATGAGATAACCAATATTTCCATTGACTAGTATAGGCGCCCCAACACCAAAAGTTTCAAATTCTGGATCATTTTGAAAAGGATTTAATGCCCCACACCCAGAGAATGTGATTTCTGACTTATCAGGTTCAAAAGGCAGACAAGAAAATATAGTATCTACTTTGTAAATTTCACAATTAATCATTGCATTATAATTTTTAATAGCTTGTCTAGTACCCATTAATTTAGCAAATTGCATATCCTCTAATTTCATTTTTTTCTCAATAGTCTCACCCTCGGCGCTCATAGCTACGATTGTTACCGGTTTTCCTTCAACCATTTCTCTAAAAAGAGAACCACCACAATAATTATCAATCGTTTTACTTTGAGTAGTACCATAAATAATCAGATCTACGATACCTAAATATTCATTTGGGCATGGTCCAGGAAAAGCTGGTATTCCGTTTATGTCAACTTCGGTAAATTTTCTCAATGTTTTAGGTGGTGAAAGACGAAAAGAAAAAATCCCCATTATTCCGCTCATAAGAGCTTTAGTTGCTGTTGTAATGATATCAATATCTTCAAAATTAACCTTCTTGCCTTCATTAATCCGGTCTAACAATTCCTGGACGGTTAATACAACAACTGAACCATTCTCAATCTTTTTTCTGATTTCTGAAAGTTCTCTTTTTTTAGCCAATGGAGATCCTCACTTATTTTCAAAAACTAACATTTAAAATATTTATTGATAATAAAATTTATTTATTTTTCCCTTTCTTAACATAATTATAAAGAGTCAAGCATTTCTTTTGAGGTAATATTATTTTTGTCATATTTTGAATCAAGGTTACTAGCAAATTTCGATAATTTTAATGATATTAAAAAAAAATTAGAATTTTGCGAGAATTTAGGGATTAAAAATGTAATTTTAGAACCTGAAAACTCCCAAAATCCAATTCCATTGGAAATTAAAAGTAAAGTAAGATTAGAGACGAAGATAAATACCTTTTATAGGATAAATTTAAGATTAAATAATCCTGAAGATTTTAAAAGAAAAATTAGGCACTTTAACAATTTTCCAGATATTCTTTCAATTGAATCTTTAAATAAAGAAGTCCAATTACGTGCTGCGAGAGATTCTAGAGTTGACATCGTCTCTTTTTCAAATCATGAAGTAATAAAAACGCTTACTCCAGGAGTAATTTCACTTATGAAACAGAATAATTCTTTTTTAGAATTTTCTCTTGCTCCACTTATGGTAAAAAATAAAGCAAATCAATCAAAAAATTTTAGAAACTTATATAGATATATTCATTTAGCCCTCAAACTAAAGGTAAATTGTATTATTAGTGGAAATTTTACTGATATGTATGACTTTAGGCATCCAAGAGCATTAATAAGCATATGTCATTCTCTCTTAGGAATTCATTTAGATATGGCTAAAGAAATTTATAAAATAAACCCCATTTTGTTATTAGAGAGGGTTAAAAAACGACAAAATAAGGATTTTGAACAGGATGTAAAACTAATTAAGAGAGGGGAAATATAATAGTTAGAAAAGGAAGGCAAAGATATATTTTATTTAAAATTATTAAAGAAAGTAATGTGAATCTCACGCAAAATTCACTTTTGAAATCAATTTGGCAATCAATTTGGCGATATTTTGGATTAAAAGAGGCAAACAAGATTGGATTATGGTTAATAGAACTTAATATAGACGAGGAATATGGAATTATAAGGTGTTCACATCAGACTAAAGAAACAATTATTTCCGCTTTAAGTCTTGTAAGAGAAATAAATGGTATCAAGGTGATATTATCCCCTATAAAAACCTCAGGGACTATACGTTCAATAAAAAGGAAAAACTAGCAAGAGAAAATAGTTTAAAAAAAAGTATATGTTTTAATTGATAATGAAAGTCTATAAATTAACGGAAGCTTATGTTCAGCGAAATTTTGATCTTCCCGAAACAAAATTAAAAATTTCATTATTAGATATTAGAGATCCAGAGAAATACCCATTCCTTTTAATAGTACAATCAACTATAGAGAAATCTATAAAATTATCAATTTATCCACTAAAGAATGAAAAAATAGTAAAGGTAACCTTTTCTGACTTTAATTTTTCTAATGAGATTTTTGATGAAATCTCCAAAATCCTCCAAAATTATCAAGTTATTCATACTTCAGGTGTTTTACTAATTGAAAATCAACTATTTTATGAATGTTATTTGAATTTAAGTTTGGGTGAAACTAAAACTAATGTACTAAATGTATCTTTAAATAAGATTAAAAATATATTTAAAGAAATAAAAATAGAAGAAATTGGACTTAAAAAAGCAAACTAAATTAATCATGGATATTTGGAAAGTTTTTTTGAAATTATCAGATGGAGTAGAAAAAGAGCTTGAATTGTTTGATGCTAAAGCATATTTTGGAGGATATTTAAAGATTAAGAGAGGTTATTTTAATGCTCTGTCTAAAACAATCAGTATGACTAAAAAATATTTTACTCAAAAAACAATAGAAAAAGTAGTAGGACCAGATAATGATGACTGGACACTTAATCCTTGGATGCTTATAATTGTAAAAGATAATGAAAAAAAAACACCTTTTTGGTTTTTTATTAAAAGAGAAAAAGATTTATCTGGTATACTTGTTGCTATAGGCCCTAAACCGTTTGCTGAATACAATACCAAGAATTTGCAAGAAGCAAAGCGAGAAACGAAACGAATAATAAATTATATTATTGCCTATTTGAATAAATTTAATTGTGTTATTATGCTTCCTAATTATCTTCATTGAATTAAAGATATTTAGATTAAAATAATCAAATAATGATATCTTTAATATTTACGTTTACTAGCTAATTTTAATGTCGTGTATTTAAAAGAACTCAAAGAATATACGAAAAATATTAAATTCAATTTTAATTATCAATTTTAATCTTTGGTAATAGAGAAAATAGAATATTTGAAAAATATATGGCTTTTAAATCTTGAAGAAAATAAATTTTAGAGTTTTGATCTGTATTTTAATTGTAAATACATCTATAATATCCTTTTTTCTTGTATCAAAAGGCTATAGTACAGTTAATGAAATCGATTCTGAGATCGGAGAATCCCCTGTAATTGATGGGTATATTGATCTTTCATCCAACGAATGGAATAAAGCCACAAGAGAAGATATACTTTTAGGGGATTTACCTATTATATTAAGGGTCTTACAAAATGATGAAAACCTTTATATTTCAGTCCAGTTTGATTTATTAGTTGAATACCATAGTTTAAGTGAATTTGTAGGCCTTATTATTTCAAATAGTTCTTCTGATGTTAAAGAAGAGTTTATTGATGCTAAAATCATTCAATTTTCTAATATTTCAAAAAATGAATTTATCTTTTTTGATTATTATATTGATAATGGTAATTTCTTAAATGATACAAATCTTGATGGTGATGGAGCAGCAAAACTTGAAGAAGTTACTTCTACTTATGAATTCTCTTTTCCTATTAAAGCTTCAACTGCAAATGAGCAAGATGCAGCATTAGATTTTGGTAATACTTATGCTTTTAACATTACCTATGGTGAAACACCAATTTATCAGACTGGAGTGAAAAAAAGTACAATAATTCTCATCAACATCAAATCATCTACAACTTCAAAACCACCATTTACGGATTTAACTGTTCTAATAATATGTATTGTAATTTTTAGCATTCTTGGGGTTCTATATTGTTCCTATATATACAAAATTTTTAGATTAAAAGGAAATATTAAAAGAATTAAAAGATAAAATGTCAAAAATTCCTAAACAACCTGAAAAAAAAAAAAAATCAAAGCAGAATCATCGAACAGATGAAGATTTTGCTTATAGATCGGTATTAATCTCAGCCATTTTAGGAGGTATTTTTTATATAGTCTCGATTTTCTTCAATATTGAAATTATATCTGTTTTTATGAATATTAATATATATTGGACAATTTTAGATATTTCTTTAAAAGTAATCATCATTTTATTGTTTTTCTTATTCATGACAACTAGTATAGGTAATTATAAAGAACTGATTGGTAAACCATTAAATTGGAAAGAATTGCTTTTACTATTTGTGTTATCAATCGGGCAAACAATCTTAAACCCTATAGTTTTTGTTTTTACTCTTTTCGGGCTCGTTATAATTTTGATTTACCTATATGTAGTTCAAGAAATGTAAATCATTATTTTTGCTAAATTTCGAACTATGACAACAAAGTTATTATTTATTGGACATAGGGGGACTAGAGCTAATACTGATGAAAATACAGTCGAAGCTTTTAAAAAAGCCTTAGAGTTTGGAGCGAATTGGGTTGAATTTGATGTAAGAAAAACCAAAGATGAAAAAATAGTAATAATCCATGATTCAACATTGGATAGAACTACGACTGGTTCTGGTTTAATGAAAAATTTGGATTATAATGAAGTACTGAAATATGGAACTAAGGATCATAAATATAAAATCCCACTCTTAACTGAAACTTTAAAGAATTTAAAGGGGAGAATTAAATTTATGATTGAATTAAAAGAGGATGATTTAAAAGATATAATACTAGATTTGGTTAAAAATTATAACTTGTTAGATGATTGCATTTTTAGTGGGAGGAATTTAACGGTTTTGGAATATATAAAATCCGCTTACCCCAACTGTAAAATCTGTTATAATATTACAAAAGGATTGGAATTAAAAATCGGTGATTTTTTGAACTTAGGTAAACTTAAAATGTTGAAATTTAAACCAGATATGATAAGTTTACGATCTAATTTAGTAAATGTTGATTTCATCAAAATATGTCATGCAAACAATATAAAATCTTTAGCATGGGATTTCATCTCTTACAATGATCCATTATCTATCATTAAATCCATGATAAATATGGGTATTGATGGTATAATGTTTGATGACCATAGAAATATTGCTAAAATTAAACGTTGGTTAGAAAAAACTTAATCCAATGATTTAATCATTGAGATTCCACTAGGTAAATAAAGAAGTATATCATCTATGGATAACAGTTTAACCCAAATCTTTAATTCTTTATCAATTTTTTTAATAAAATGAGATTTAATCTCTTTAGCCAATTTTCCTTTTGTAAAACCACCAGACTTTGATGGAACGATAGTTATAATATTTTCTGTTTGCTTTTTTATTGCGGTTTCTGGACCAGAAATAATTTTAGGGTAAAAAATTTTGCGATTACTTATAGTATCTTCTTCCATTTCAACAATTTTTAATCCAATTGCTAATTCTGTTTTCGCGTTTTTAATAAAATTCTTTTTACCAGAAATTATAAAAGATCCTTTTGGTAAAAACTCACCTGAAGGAGGACTTCTTGAAATTTGATCTGGTAGGATATAAAAAGCATCTACAATACCCCAAGCCTCTTTCCATGCGCGTGAAAAGCTTACAACAAAATCACCTGTCTCCTGGATAGTATTTAGTGGAATTTTCTTATTTTCTGTATTTTTAACTACCACTAAGGCAGAACCCGGGAAATTTGTATGAAAAACTAAATCATCGGGATCAATATATTTTTTATAAATGATTTCATTAGAAGTAGCATCTCTTCCTCCTATAATTAGATATCCATCAGTAGAAATAAACCATCTGAATTTCTCATACCATTTTTTCTTTGGTTTCTTAATTAGAAAATCGATTTCAACTTCCAATGATTCTTTCTCAGTTTTTAATTTTTCAATTTTTTTTTTTGTTTTAGCGATTGCTACGAAAGTTCCCTCAATTTTTTTTTCAGCTTTTTTCCCCTTAGAATAAATAATATTTGCATTCTCTCCCACGCTTTTCTTTAAATCTATATAGACTTCATTACTATTTATTCTTATTAAGAGTTGATTAGTTGATGGAATAAATTTTTCGAAGAATTCCAATCCATTTAAATTTTCCATTTTTGCTAATTTTAGTTTATTATTAATTTCTTCCCATGAATAACCTTTTTTCTTCGCGTCTATAAGTACAGTTCTTAATTTTTCTAATGAATTTAAATTAACAAATATTATTTCACCGATTTTGTAATGTTTTTCCTTTTTATCTTTAAGCTCTATAAGATATTCTTTTTGATTTTTTAAGATTTTTTCTTGAGCTTTAATTTGGTCATCAACCTTTTGCTCTCTTGGGCTTTTCAAAAGCTCAGAATCAACTTTTGAAAAAAAAGCATCAACAGCAGCGTTAAATGAAGTAAAAATCTTTCTATCATATTCTTTAAGAATGTCAATTTCAAAAGGAAGTACTGAAATTTGCGTCCTCTGTTGATCAAAAACAATCTGTGCATTTATTTGGCCAAATAGTAGTTGATTTCTTAATTTTTTGAAGGAATCATACAAGGCTTCATATTCTTCTTCATTGAGATTTTTTCCAAGTATGATTTTATCTATCTTCCCTCTATGACATATTTCCTCGCTATATAGACCAGAAATATGAATTTTTCTAGAAATATCCCTGACTATTTGAACATCAGAGTTTTTAAATAATTCTTTAAATTCTTCTTTATTTATTGTTAAAAAATTCTTTCCTTGAGATTTTGGAAAATTATACACTTTTTTAGCTAAAATTTCTCGATCTCTAAATATTCTGTATCTTTTGGCGATTTTTATGATATTTTCTTCGTCTAGTAACAAAAAATTCCCTTTATTAAATAGTTCTATGACAAATTTCCATGATTGGCTATCCTTGCTACTCAATTCAATTACAATAATTCTGTCAAATTCATGTTGGGAAATTTTTAAAATCCGTCGATTTTTTAAAAACTTTCTTAAGGAACTAATATATTGACTCGGATAGTTAGGTATTGGATAATCATATTCAGTTAAATTAATCCGTGTGTCTTTTTTAACAATTAAATTTTTTTTTCCAGAATCTGTGTTAATTTTAATAATCAATAAATCTTCTATTTCATATATATTTAGGATTATACCATTAATTAAAATCAAATCTAATTCTTTAGCAATTGCGAATACGTCAAAATTCGAAAATTCTTTTCCCGCTTTTATCATTTTATGTTTAGTTTTTTGTTTGTCAATATATATAATGATTTTTATAATAAATAATATTTATAATGATTATGGGAAAGCATAAGAAGGTAGATATTAGAAAAAGAAGACAGAAATTATTAAAAGAGAAGAAGAAGGAACTTCAGATAAAATCACCTCAAATTGAAAAAAAACCATTAACAGAATTAGATCTTCGTTTAGAAAAGGAAACTAAGTTGTATTGGATCCGAGCTCTTACTGGTGCCCTTAGTGCGCTCATAGGAAGAATATTATTTGGATTAATTGGTTGGTTCTTATTTCTATGGATGCTAGTATGGTGGTTTTTATTTCCCTTTGCTGTAAGTTTTTTAATATTAAAATATGAATATGATAAGGAAGATTGGAATTGGAAAAAGATTATCCTACCAGGAATAGGTATATATTTCTTCTTATTTATGATTGTTGGTGTTTTTCTTCATACAATTCTTTATTTTATACCGAATTTTTCTTCAATTCTCGAGCTTTATTTATAGAAATTAATTGTTATCCCATTAGCATTATCTCTTAGTATTGAAATAGATTAGAATTGGATAATCTGTCTTATCTTCTTTTCTTTTTTCATTTTCGATGTAAATACAATTTCTTCAAGTTTATATATTCGTTCACAATAAATACATTGAATTTTTAAAGGTTTCTCCTCTAAAACGAAGAATTCAGTATCAATTGGTTCATCCGAATTTGAAATGCAAGTCTGATTGACACACAAAATTAATTTTTTAATTATCTTTGGAAGTTCCACCTTTTTTTTTTCAATTACTTTATACTTTTCGATTAAAGAAATGGTAGCATTAGGGGAAAGTATGGATATTTGTTGCATTTGAGTTTCATTTAAGAAAATGTTCTCAATTTTTATGATATCTTTTGTTAAATATTTCTTTGATAAAACATTAACACCAATTGTCATTAAATTTTTAGATTCATCAATACCGGTAAGATTGAGGATGGTTAAAGCATATCCGGCATCGATATGATCAATAACTGTTCCTTTAGAAATTTTATCAATTTTTAATTTTTCTTCTAACATTTTCAATAAAAAAAATTATCTTTCTTGAAAAAATTTATGATATTAGAATTATAATTTTAATTTTTTTTAAAATATTGAAATTGAAACAAAAAACAAAATTGTTGACAAACAGAAATTAAACGATAGATTATCATCAATCTCTAAGTCTAGATAATCTAATAAACCAATAATCATCGCACCTATAAAGGGATTTAATAATAATCCCAATATATCGAATTTATAAAAATTCCTTAATGAATATAATACAGATATTCCTGAGAGAAAGGAAACGATTATACCAGCAATTAAACCCTCATATGTTTTTTTTGTTTTTCTAATTCTTTTATGGCCTATTGTCCTACCAACTAAATTAGATGTTATATCTCCAAAAATAGACATTACCATCGAGGTGCAGATTATTACTGGTCCTATTGGTTGAACTAAGCCATATAATAAAATAATTGAAAAACATCCAATGCCCATAGAAATATGAGGTCCTAATCTTAAATGTAATTCTTTTTCCCGCAATATTTGATTAATTTGTTTCAATGGATATATCTCAGGTGCTAATATTCTTACAATATCAGCTGTTAATAACCCAATTAATGAAATCCCAACTAAAAATACAACCAAATTTTGAGTAAAGATCATAATGTCACCTTCAACTTGGAACAGTCTGGAAATGAAATCTGGAATCAATTCTACAATATATACAAAAACATTTTGGATTAAAAAGCCAAGAATAAAATAAAAGAAAATTATTCCTAATACAATTAAATGAGTTAATTTTCTATATATATCATATTTAAGAGGGAGTTCTATGAATAGCTGAGATTTACTCTCAAGAAAAACTTTTTTCCCCTTTTTTAATCTATGTTTCTCTCGAGAAGCAAAAAGAGAGAATAAAGGAAGAAATAATCCAATAAAGCCAATCATCATGATATTAAAAGGAAATATTACAAAATCATTATTTGATAGGTTTGTAACTTTAATTAATATGAGATTTATTGTAATTGAAATTATTAGAACTAATCCGTTCGCTAAATTATTGATGAAAGCACCCATTTCTCGTTTCTTTCTTGCTAAATAGGTAATGTAAAGAAGCAATATTCCATAAGAATATAAAATGCCAACAATTATTATTGAAAGAACGTTCAATAACAGCCAGACTCAAGAGGTTTTACTATTTAAAGAATTCTTTTATTTTAAGATTTTCTCGTTGATTATCAATATTTATTAAAAAAAAGAAAAGAAAAATTTAATCTAAAATTGAGTTTCATCAATTTTAGGCATCTCATTAGAAGTTAAAGCTTTCTGAATTTCTTCAGTAGGTAATTCATAATCTTCAAGATTTCCATTCATAAATTCTTTATACGCTAACAAATCAAAAAAGCCATGACCACTGAGGTTAAATAGAATTACCTTCTTTTCATTATTTTCTTTCGCTTTTAATGCTTGATCGATTGTTTCTTTTATAGCATGAGCAGATTCTGGTGCTGGAAGTATTCCTTCAGCATGAACAAATTTAATACCAGCTTCAATAACTTCTGTTTGATGATGCATCGTTGCTTTAATTATATCATTATTATATAAAATTGAAATTATTGGTGCCATTCCATGATATCTTAATCCTCCAGCATGGATAGGAGTTGGAATAAAGGTATGACCTAATGTGTGCATCTTTACAATAGGCCCCTTCATAGCTGTATCTCCATAATCCCATCTATACTCTCCCTTACAAACACTTGGACATGCCCGTGGTTCTGCACCGATGATCTCTATATCAGGATGAATTCCATTGATTTTTTCTTTTACGAAAGGAATTATTAAACCCGAAAAATTTGAACCCCCTCCCATGCATCCAATTACAATGTCTGGCTTTTCAACACCTACTTTCGCTAGTTGCATTTTTGCTTCTTGTCCTATAATTGTTTGGTGTAAAAGGACAAAGTTAACTACACTTCCAAGAGAATATTTTATTTTATCACTTTTCAAACTATGTTCCAATGCTTCAGATATAGCAATACCTAAACTTCCATTATGTTCTGGATTTTCTTTTAAAAATCTTCTTCCAGATTGGGTAAATCTAGAAGGACTAGCATATACTTCAGCATTAAAAATTCTCATAAGGATTTTTCTACCTGGTTTTTGGAAAAAACTTGCTCTTACCATATATACTGCACATTTGAGATTAAATAAATTACATCCATATGCCAATCCGCATCCCCATTGCCCTGCTCCTGTCTCGGTGACTAATTCTTCCGTTCCTTCCTTTTTGGCATAAAATGCTTGGGCTATTGCAGTATTTGGTTTGTGTGATCCAGTCGGAGATACAGATTCATTTTTATAAAAGATTTTAATCCTATCTCCTTCTAGTCCCAACTCTTTTTCTAATCCCAAGGCGCGATGGAGTGGACTTGGTCGATAAGTTTTAGCAAAAATTTCCCTTAACTCATTAGGAATGGGAACTGTAGGTTCTTGAGAAACTTCCTGTAACACACATTCTTTAGGAAATATGGCAAATGCCATTTCTGGAGGAACTGGCTTCCCATCCATTGAATTTATCAAGGGCGTCATAGGTGAGGGTAAATCTGGTATTATATTTACCCATTCTTTTGGAATTTCATTTGGTTGTAACAAAATTCTTCCCTTATAATAATCTACCATTTTAACTACCGTTTATAATTACTTTTTCACATCTTAAGATGTGTATCATTAATCTATTGGAAATCAATATGATTAACGCGCATTTAGAAAGAGTTTTCAATAATTTGAGGAAAAATGTTAAAACGAAAAAATAAATTTAAATGTTTTCCATTGCAATTGGCTTTATTGCCAAAGCCAAGGCCACTGCCAGCTATATTTTCTTACAGTTGCCATAATAATAAAAAAATTAACTAATTCCTTATTTTGTTTCAATTATTTATTAATATATAAAAATCTATTGTTAATTTATAAAAATTGTTTGAATATTCTGAATTTTTTATCTAGAATTAAATCTATTAAGGAATGAGTTTTCAATAATAATTAAAAAGAACAATTAGAACTAGCGGTTCTCAAAAATTTTATAGAGATTTTTCGCCGCAATTCTCATGACTTTTACAGACTTCATTAGGGTATCAATTATCGTTCCAGCACAAACAATTACTAACCTTCCTGCATTTGTAATAATAATATAACCGTTTTCTGCTCGTACTATTATCTCACTTAAATCTTCTTGAAATAAAGTTTGAATTGTTGATCTCCCTGTCATTAATAATGCGCTAGCGAGCCCGCAAAATTGATCCCCATCAACATGATATTGTGGTAAAGCAGAGAAAGCTATTTGATAACCTTCAAAACTCACGAGCGCAATTGCTTCAATATCAGCGTTAGAGGTTATGAACGTGATTTGAGGGCTTATTTTTTCGATATCGTCTTGATTGATTCCTAGATCAGACCCAAATTGAATAAACTTACACCTTTAGTGCTTTTAGATTTTATAACTATTATTATAAATATAATAATTTTTTTCTTATTATATTTTTATTTTTAAAATATGAATATTCATGCTAAGGTGCAATTAATAATCAAGGGTTATAAGTTTATTTCAAATTTAATATTAGCAAAAAATCTTATACTTTAATTTTAGTCTAAAAAATCTATAAGCTATTTTTCCTATTTTCTCATTTCTACTGTATTATCTTTATACGAGGACTTTATTTACATTTCAAAAGTAAATTTTAATACTTTATAAACTTAAAAATATTTAAAACAACCATTTATTTTTTTTAAAGGTTGCATTAAATATTTAAAGTCTATTATTTATTAATTTAGGAATTACATATACCTAATGAAATGAAACTATATTATGATAACAACTCGTGAATCTATAAGTTACCAGTTTTCATTGATATTTGGATATTCATCTCCTAATGATGTTATTGCGGGAGATGTAATTGGTCCAGGAAGATTAACAAGAAAAAAAGTAAATGAACTCTCACAAGAAGTAATTAAATTTTTAACTATGTATAATGCAATATTACGGGATTATACCGGAGCAGAGTTATTTAGCATTGAGTTTGATTTATATAATATTGATGAAAAAAGTGCTCGAACTAACATATACCCACAATCAATGATTTTTATTCCAGGTAAATTTAAGGATTGTGAAAGTCTATTACTTGCTTTAAAGCCAGAAACCGGTGTATTAGATATTCATAAGTCTAGACAATCACTAAATAATATAAGTAAATTATTCTTTGAAGTAGAAGAACTTTCTAATCGCCCAGAATTAAAAAATGAGAATAAACAATTAGTATTTAATAAATTTGCTTCTAGATTTAGTAAAAAACTTTATGGTGAACTAATTGAGGATAAATGGAATAAAAAATTAATTGGTTTAAGTAAAACTCTCCCTACAGAAAAGGAAATGTTGAATACATATATAAAAGTTATCTCTAATGTTGAGATTTTATGGTATAAAAAACCTATGGAGATTAATTTTTTAAATCCTAAATTTCAAAAAATTAAAATCCCATTTGAGGAGCAACAAGCTATTGAACATCTTAAATTTTCGATATCTGAACCAAGTGTAAGTTTTATTGTCGATAAGACTTTAAATTTAGGTACTAATCTTATAAATTTAGCAAATACAGGTACTTTAGATGAATCTCTAGATGAAATTACAATTTTCATTATAAATTATATAGATGACAAAATAAAAGACTATAGTGAACCTCATACGGCAGAATGGTTAATCTCCAATGTAAGTAAGTTTTTAATTGATTTAGAAGAATATTTAAATAAATTTTTAGAATATTCTAGAAATTTTCTTAGTACAGGAGAAATGGGTGATTTAAACGAACTACTGAGCAAATATGTACATTTTATATCAAATAAGGGAAAATTAGAAAGCGAAGACTTTGAGAATATTTGTAATATAGCAAAAAAATTTATCGAACAAACGATAACTCAAAAAAAAAGTTTAAGAATAATAGAGTTGAGTTCAGTTTTCAATTATTTTACAGAAATTATAAAAAAAAGTCTTAACATAATTCGATTATCGCTTCCAAGATATCTTTCTTATCGTAGATTAAAATCACTTACTATTGAATTGATAAAAAATTTATATAATAAATTTGCCCAAGAACAGAAACCAGCAAAAATATTAGGTCAGAAAATAATAAGTGATTTTAAAGTCTTTCTTTTTAATCAAATTGAAACACACTCAATTTTTTTAGAAAAGAATCTTAAATATAATGAAAAAGAATTAATAAAAGAGTTTTATTCCTTAATTGATAAGACTATTGATACATTTTTCAATGAAATTAAATTAAAAATAGATGATTTGGTTTCTTTTGCTGAGATCCAGATGGAATCTAAAATAAATAGAATAAAAAATCATATAGAAAAATTTAAGAAGTTTTCAAAAGAATTAAATTATTTATTAATCTATGTTTTAAGACATTCTACAATAAATCGTTATATTAAAGAGGAACCTGACAAAGAAATTAGTGATCCTGTAACCTTTTCAAATAGGTTTCATAGATTTTTAGAAAAAAGGATTGGGGGGATAAATCTAGAATGGAAATTTTATATTCTAAATTGGATTATGGATTATTCTAGGAAATATCTTAAGTCAGAAGAACAAAGAAGATGGACATTAGTAGAAGTATATAATGATTTTATTGAATATTTTGAAGAGCGAGAATTAGAAGAACGAAAAATCGAAAATTTCTTAAAATTTTTAGAGATGTATATCGCAAAATTGGATGATCCCGAAGAAAAAAAATTATTATTTGAATTTTATAAAAAATATGAACTTAGTATTGATATAAATACAGAATTCCCAAAGTACGTAAAAAACAATATTAAAATTGAGTTAAACAATCTAAATCCTCAAATAGAGAATGTATCCCCTTTTAATTATTTTATTATAGCTGAGGCCGAGACATTTTACAATTATATTGAAAACACAGAATTAAAATATTTTTCAAAATTAATTCCAAGACCTATAAACGTTATACTAAAACATATTTTAACAAATGAAGAAAAAGAATTATTTAAAGGGGATCTATTTCATATAATAGATTTCAAATTTTGGCATAACAATGCTAGATTTGAATTATCAGATAATTTTAAAGAAGTGTATAGAGAATGGGTGATTGATTTATGATTAGTGGAGTAAAAAGAAAAACAACAGCAGTTGAAAGCACGTTTAGATTTTTTCAAACCGTTGATTTAATAATTTCTCATTTTAAAAGGGAGGCAGACAAAAAAAAAATCTTTGAACTTATTACTCAGAAAACTAACTTTAATGATTTACTAATAGCAACCGCAACCATTCATATTTATCACAATTTAGGAATTCGAGTTCAAACGCAGTTAGATACGGATAAATTTACATTCGATTCTACTAAGAATTTAGAGATTGAAGAAAAGAAGATTATAATTGAGGAAGTTGATTCACTGTTAAAAAATTCTTTAAATCTAGAGGTAAAACTCCTCAACAAGATAATTGATTTAGAGAATAAATTTATTTCTTTTTTAATTGAAGAAAGAAAGGAGGACCTCCAAGAGGTTCAAAAAGAGCAAATGATAAAAAATATTGAGAGTCAAATTGAACAAGAATTACAGGAAATTATAATAAAATATCCCCCATTCTACTTTTACGATTTAATAGGTGATTTAATTGGCCTAAATAATGAAGTAAAAAAAGAAATATTGGAAGAAACTGCTGCTTTTAAGGAGATTTCTGTTGAATTAGAGAAGAAATTAGAGTTAGAAGAAAAAGAAGATAAATTCATAGAATTAGCTACATTGAACCGATTAATCAATAAGATACGGTCTGATTTTGAATTTAAATCGTATAAAGAATTACAAATTGAAGCAATGCCAGTACGAATGATAAAGAGAAGAGTATTAGATTACAATATTAACAAGTTTCCTATATCAATTCCGGGGCTGAATATTTTTATTGAAGCGAATAATCTAAAAAAAGATTTAATAAAAAAAATTGAAGATGGGCTTAAAGAAAAAATAAATTATGATCAATTCGAATTAAAAATATTGAACTTCTTAAAGTTTGTATTAGTTAAAAAATTGAAAGAGAATCCAAATGATTTCATCTACTTCTTACAAAGTATAAATGAATGTGGCTTTGATGATATAATTTACACATTACAGAAATATGGAGTTTACAATATTTTACATTTCATAAATGTAGATGAAGATCTGGCAGAAAAAGTAAAAAGAAATATGGTAAGATATAATATCAAAAAACTAGATATCGTATCTTTAAATGACAACAAACAGAATCTAATCTATTTAGCAAAAAAAGCAATTTCTGAGATAGATTTTCAATTTCTCAAAGAATTTGTTGATAAATATGATACTACTTCTGAATATGGCTTATTGAATTTAATAAATCAAGATATTGATAAATATCCAAATTTATCAAGAGTTTTAGAAGAAAAAACGGGAACTAACATCAATGATTTAAGACTGTACATTAGAAAAAAGCAAGCTATTGACAAAGTCTTTTTAGATGAATTAAAATTGAAAAATTATTCTCATATTTTATTTATTTTAGAATTTGATGAGATAATAAATGAATTAGCAAAGGATATTTTCTTTTATATCTTATCCAAGATTTTAAGGCAGCTTAGCAGAATAATAGAGTTATATCATAAAGTTTCTAATGATAGATCATTATTTCTTCTAACATTGAAAAAAATAGATGGAACAACGGATTCCGAAGAATGGATTAAAATCAAACTCGAAGAATTGATTATTAAACGTTTGAATCGGAGACAAGAAGAATTAGTTATAGTATTTAACGCAAATAATCAACCATTTTTAGTTAACGGATTCCTATTAGCTCGGATCATGGAAATATCTTTAAAAGAAGCAGTTTCTGAATTAAAAAACAATGTTAGCCCTATATATGAAGATATAGCACCATTAAGGTTGAAATCTGATATAATATCACCAATTTCATATTGTATAGGATACGATATAATTAAACGATTCGAAAAGTTTGAAGAAACCCGGAAATCAGACATAGAACGCGTAATTGAAACAAAAGAGAAAGAAAAAAAGGAGAAGGCAAAAAAATTGCGTGAAGAACAACAATTGAACACTTTAAATTGGGTTGAACGTAGAATTACTAGCTCCTTGATGAGAATTAATAGTCCAGGAATTAATCCGAATCAGTTATATTGGCAAGATAAAGATACAAAAATTGCAACTGATAATATTAAACTTCATAGTGAATTAAAAGGAGAACCAATTGAGTTAATCAGCCAATTTTTTAATTTTGCTATAGAAAAAATTAAGAATTTTACTACAGAGACTAAATTACCAAATTATGAGAAAATCAAGGATATTGTAAATAATATTACTGAAAAAGTTTTAATGAAAAGATTAGGAAAAATTCCCACTTCCGATCAAAAAAGTAATTTACTTGATGGAGAACGGTATGAAATCGGTAACCAAATTGCGATAAAAATAGGGCGTTTACTAGATAAAGCATTATACACTAAATTTAAAAATAAACAAAAATCTTTTTAAAAGCAATCATTTTTTATTAAAATATATCTTTCCAGAAAAAATCTACAATTCTTTTTTAAAATTCATTATTTTTAAACTTTCTTTTGGAAATTAGAAAGTTATTAAAATATTCTTTCTTTAACTTATTAATATAATAGATAGAAAGAGAATGTTCTCATGGTTTTAGTATTTTCGTGGATTAAAAAGGAACTTATATATTTGAAAGATTCTTTTTCTGAAATTCTTAAAGGATTTATCTTAGTCATTTTAGCATTTGCCGGTTTGGGATGTGCTTTATTCTTAAGATATTTAGGATTTAATGGGACATTTATTACTTTATTTGGTATTATTACCGAAATTATCTCATTACTTGTATGTTATTTTCTTTTTCGGGGATATTTAAAAACAGAAGAAAAAACTGAACCTTCAAAGTCAAAAAAACTCTAGTTATGAATCTCTTAAATAAACCTCTCCCATGGACGTTCCGTAATATGTTGGGAGATTAAATATTCTTTTATTTCGGTATATAAGATATCTGGCTCATATTCCCAAGCGTTTTCTTTATTAAATGAAATACATTTAACTTCATTAAAATTAAATTTAGATTTAATCAAAAACCCATACATTGCAACTTGTGGAAGGGAAAGTAAAAAATTACCTTCAGGTTTGTAATCAATTATTTTGATTGTATCATTTTCAATTTGAATTAAATCGATATGTCCTGTAAGATAGGTATTTTGTATTTTTTTCCAAATGGGTACTTCTTTCGCAATTGAATCTTTATCACGAATTAAAATGTATTTTAAGATAGGATCGTGTCCGGGGATATTTTTCTTTTCTTTAATAAAATTTTCATAAACGGCTTGAGCATATTTAGAAAGTTTCGACTCTGAGTTGAGTTTTTTAATTTTTTTTGTTTGAATAAGTTTCTTACTAAAACTTTTAATAAAAGCACTTTTAAGCCCAGAAATTTTAAATTGTGAAACTCTAGGATATTGTTTTGAATTAAATATGTTATTCATATTTTTTGCATAATTGTCATTTAAGATTCTTTTGAAATACGTTTCAAGCTTTTTAAACTCATATAAACGAGGGTTGAGTATAGAAATTTTATTTATATGATGTTTATAATTCCAACTAAAAGAATATCGAATACGTTGATGATAAAACTTTTGGTGGTAAAAACTTGGTTTCTTAAGCAAGATTGTGATTACCTTCTAGTTTACTAAATTTAGATAACATAATTATAATTTACTAAAAGAATTTCATTTATTTAAAACAAATCTGTTAACATTTTATTAATTTATCAAGAAAGCTCAAAAGAACTTATCCGATAAAAAAGTAATTCAATTAGTTTCTAAAATTTAGAAGAATTTTTTAAAATATTTATTCCATTTATATTTATTGAGATTTAAATATGTAGAATTCTTTTAACTCTTTAAAGAACCTTATAGAATTCTTAAGATATGATTACTTATTAGTCTAGATTTAACTTATAAAGGAAATAAATAGGTAAAATTAACTCTATTTCACGATATTATTCATAACTTTAAAGGAGCTATTAAATCCATGAAAAATGAAGATAAAAATAGAAGATCAAAAAAAAAAATCAATGTTGAGGATAATGAAGGGTTAACTTTATCTTATAATAGGGAAGAGTTAGATGAGAATTTCCCACATTTGATAAAAGAATTATTTAAAAAGAAGAAATCAATAAAAATTGATTCGTTTGATAATGAAATTGAACAAAATTTTGAAGAAGAACATCAGAGATTCAAAAAATTATATCCAAATGAATTATATAATCCTGGAGCGGTTGATTTTATTAGAAGATGCAAAACAAAAAAGGAAGCAATAAAAATTTTGGATTATCTATTGAAAAGGAATGAAATTACCAATGAAGATTATAACAGATACAAAATTTATGTTTCCCAAGAAGACGGATTAGAGAAATTAATCAATGAGAGTGGCGGTTTAAAACGACCAGGATATTATATGAGAAAATATTACAAAAAAAGCCCCAATAATCAAAAATTAAATAATAATGATGATTAGTATCATTTGACAAATGATGAACTTATGACAAAGTTAGCTGCTTGCTCGGTAGCAATGATGTTGTCGCCCCAAACTGATGTCATCTCTTTTTATTAACTACTTTTCTAGTCTTTTGCGAAAAAGAACTCCTTTTTCTGTTAAAAAGTATTCACCATTATTCTTTTTAATAAGTCCAAGGTCAAGTAAAACGGGGATTCTCCCGTTTATACAGGAAATTGGTAAACCTGAGAATAGTTTAATTGTTTCATAAGTTTTAGCTCCATTATTGATCGCAACAAGTATTTCAATTCCCATATAACCTAAAAGGTTTTTTAAATCTTCTTGAGTTTCTTTTTCAGTCATTATAAATTTTTTATGTAAAGATTTAGTAAAAAACTTGATTATATTTTATTAAAATTAATTTTTTGGAGCATTTTTTCTTTTAGAATTTTTACTTCTCTTGATTTTTGAAGTTTCTCTACCATCTTTAACTTTAGTAAGATATTTATTTGCTACCACGGGTTCTGCTTCTTTAGGTAACAATTTTCTCATCCATTCTGGAAAACCGGTAGTAATTTGTAAATTTGTTTTTAAGACTATATAAGTTTCCTCATTATAATTTAATTCTTCAATTACATCAAATTTTTTTAAAAATTCAATATTTTCCATTAGGGAATCCAGAGACTTTTTTGACACCAATTTTGGTAATTTATCTTTTGATATTAAGCCATTTCTTAATTCTGAAAGAACATTATATTTTTTTGGATCTGCCATAATTTGATATAATGTGAAAGCATCTTCCTTTATTTCTTCCTTAGTTTTCTTTTCATATTCGCTAAAATAATCTTGTACTTTGGGTAGGAGTAATTCAATTAATTCTGGTTTATCATCAATATATTCAATGACACTATCTGGGGGTATTCTTTCAGCATTTACTTCTTTTACTAAAAGTACATATTTTTCTACTAAACCTATTTGATTAATAAAAATGAATTTCCGATTATCTAACGTTTCGATAATCTCATTGAAATTTTTTTTAGGAAACTTTTCAATAAACCATTCTCTTAGCCATTCTAAAGGGATAGGGCCTTTTGATATTTTTTCTAAGGTTTTAAATATGTGTTTATCCTTTAATAAAAAACCAATTTTTTCTTCCTCGGTTTTTTCCCTTGTATATTCGATGATATTCCAATATAAATTATTTACCCATAATTTTATTAATGATTCGTTTTTTACTATGTTTTCCTGGTCATCTTCATCAAAATTATTTATATCATTTATGTAAAATGCGGTAAAAATCTCTTCATTTGACTGTAACTGTTCCGAAAATTCATTACATAAAACGGAGATTTTTTCTTCAACTTCAAGAGTAATTTGCTGATCTAGAATTATTGAAACCATCAACATTTCTTTATTTCCTCGAGCCCAATCTGAATGAATCTCAAAGTAATAATTCATTGACTTTAGATTTTCAAAGGAATGTGTAAAAAAGCCTTCACTAAATTGTTGATCCATGATATTAGCAATTTTTAGAGACAGTTCCTTTTCTAATATATTTTTTGGATAAGAATAAAACACTAATGGTCCAATTTTGCGATGAAAATATGATAACGCGACGATTGTTTTCAAATAATGAATCTCCATTACGATTTATTTAATATATAACAAGAACAGCTTTTTTTTCTGTTTAACCTAAAATAAATTAATATTGAAGATTATATATTATTAAAGATAAATAAATTTATCTTAACTTAACCTCTAATATCTTAGGATAATTAATATAATCAATCAACTTAAATTATTTTAATGAATTCAAGATAAAATTGGAACTTGATAATGAGTCCTATAAAATTAATTGGATTTGATTTAGATGATTGTCTCTTTGATTCAACTGGATTGTCTGAAAGAGCTAGAATTAAAGGACTTGATGCAATGATTAATTTAGGCTTGAAAATAAATAAAAAGAAAGCAAAACAGATATTGAGAGAAATTGTAGAAGAATATGGTTCAAATTTCTCAGAACATTATAACATACTTATTAGAAGATTGAATCAGGTAGATGAAAATATAGAATACATCAGATATAATGATTTCTATAAATATGTTGCAGCAGCTGTTATGGCATACCACGAAGAAAAAGTTAGTTCAATAAGATTATATGATGATGTTGAATATAATTTAAAGAGAATAAAAGAGTTATCAATAAAAATAGCGATTATAACTGATGGAATCCCAATAAAGCAATATGAAAAGATTTTAAGACTTAAAATTGATAAATTAATTGATTTAATAGTTATTTCAGATGAAATAGGAATTAAGAAACCAAATCCTGAACTATTTAATTATTGTTTGAAAAAATTCGGAGTAAAAGGTCAAGAAACTATATATGTTGGAGATAGAATCGATAAAGATATAATACCTGCTAATGCAAACAAAATTTTTAGTGTTTATCTTCATAGAGGAGGAAAATATGACAATTATAAAGCAGATTTCAAACTTCAAGGAGATTTTAAGCCTAAATATGAGATATATAGTTTGAAAGAATTATTTGATATAATCAATGAGATAAATAATAAAAGGAAAGTTATAAAATGAGAGTTGCTTGTATTCAACCCCAAATTTATAAAAATAGAGCAAAATGTTATGATGAAATTGAACGAATTTTAAAAGAATTATTGAGAGAACATAGTAAATGTGATATTATATGCTTACCAGAAAGATGGGTTCCTTTTTTTAGAGATTCAACTCTAAATTTTCAAGATCAAAGAGGTAACGATTATTTATTTATTAAAAACTTAGCAAAAGAATACAATATTAAATTCATATCTGGAGCAATCTGGGAAAAAAGAACTAATTCAAAAAAACCTGTGATAACTTGTTATTTTTTTAATGAAAATGGTGAAGAAATCGGTAGACAAGATAAAATTCACCTGTATGCTTATGAACGAGATTATTTTGAGCCAGCTAAAGAATTGAACTTATTTAAACTTAATAACTTCTATTATTTTGCAATTCTTATTTGTTTTGATATGGCTTTTTTTGAAACTCCTAGATTATCTATAGAAAATGGAGCAGATATCCTGTTTTCACCGACTCAAATAAGAGAAGATGGAATGGTAAATTGGCACATTTATCTACAAGCACGTGCACTTGAAAATAGAGTGCCTGTGGTAGCTTGTAATACGTTTGGTAATTATTTTAAAAGAAAATTTTTAGGGAACAGTAAAATTATTTCTTTTTATGAAGGAAAGATATCACCATCAAAATTAAAAATTGTAGAAGGCCCAATAAACTCAAGTGGGTTTATTTTTGATGATATAAATTTAAAATTTCCGAGAAAACTAAGAGAAATTAGACTTAAAGAAAAAATCGATAAAAATAATATAAAAGTCAAAATCATTAATAAATAAATTAAATATGATATGTTAAATTGATATGAATGGCTCAAGAGAACTGAAAAAAATACTTTTCTGTGGTTTAGAAAGCGGCGGAAAAACATCAATTTTGCTTTTATTAGATAAAAAATTTAGTTTATTACCTACAGTAAAACCTACAATAAAAGCAAAAAGAACTTTTTATACAAACTCCTTATTGGGAACTTCTATTGTCCGTTGGGACTTGGGTGGTCAAAAGAATTATAGAAAAATATATTTGGGAGATAAAAGTAAATATTTTACTGAAATGCAGTCAATTTTTTATGTGATTGATATTCAAGCACCAGAGAAGTTTGAAGAATCATTGGTATTTCTTAAAGATATTAAAAGTATCATCTCAGATTCACATCCCGATAATTTTCAATTTTTAATACTACTCCATAAATATGATCCTGATATTAAAGAAAATGAAAACATTAAAAATCAAGTAAATTACTTAGAAAATGAAATCTCACCTATTATACAAGATCTAAGGTTTTCTATTTTTAAAACTTCTATATATGATGAACCAAGTTTATTAAAGGCTTTCTCTGATGGAGTTTTTTATGCAACACACAAATCCAAAATGTTTGAATCCTTATTGAAGGATTATATGGGTAAAACTTACAATAGTTCTATGCTTTTATTAGATCAAAATTGCTTTATAATTGCCAGTAGAACAACAAATGAGGATTATCAAAATATTTGTGAAGCTATTGCTCCAAGATTAACTCAAGCATTAGAAAAACTAGAAGAATGGGATATAAACACAATCGATATTGTAACAAATGTTGAATTTCCAGAGAAACAATCAAAATTTCAAAAAGAAGGAATTATATTCCTTAGAAAATTGGATATCGGTGATACAAGACTTTATTTGGTTGCGCTCTGTTTAAATAAAAAAGTGAAAATTAAATCCTATGAATATTTACCATTACTAGCAAATAATTTAAAAAATTTATTAGAAAGTTTTGATTGAACTCGTTTATAAGTTAAAACACTCCATAAAATATTCCAATTTTGTTTTAAAAGACTTTAATTCCTCAATAATAGTTTTATTCTTGATTTTTTTGAAGATAAATGTTCTAATCTAATAATCCTCTAATTTAAAATTTTAGTTTTACTTTTAGTGACCTCTCTGGGGGTGGGGTTTAAATATATATATCTAAAATCAAATAAAACAATGGTCAAAGATATGATTGCAGAATCTAATGTAAATAATAAATATATAGGACCTAAAGCTCTATTTAACCCAAACTATATCCCACCGCGATTATTATTCAGAAAAAAAGAAGAAAATTCCCTATTTTCAATTTTAAATGATTCAATTTCTGATGAGTATTCTCTTAATATATTATATCAAGGTATTGACGGAATTGGGAAGAAAGTAATAGTAAATAAAGTCTTAAATGATCTCATAATTCAAAATAAAGAATTCATTCAAATAAATAATATTTTTATAGAATGTAAAGAAAAAAGGCTTGAAGAATTAATTTTTTCGTTGTTGAGTGAAATAAATACCTTTACTAATTTTAATATCGATTTTCAAACAATCCTAAATTCAAATATCCACCACTTATGGAATACTTTTAAGTTTATTTGCAATAAAATCGACACGAATTTGTTTCTAATATTTGATAATATTGAATATTTAGAGCCTGAAACTTTAAATAAATTCTTACAATTCAGTAGAGAAACTAATATAACTCTGATCTCTACAACAAATAAAATTATAAGACCAAGGACTATAGATTTACTTTCTGAATTTGATTTTAAAAATAAACTAAATTTTTTCACTTATCACGAGCTTTATGCTATTCTCAAACAAAGAGCTTTATTGAGTTTTTCTCATGAAATTGATAAACAATTAATTAGATATATAACGGATCTAATTTGTGAGCAACATGTACCTGTGCCTGGTAAAGGAATTGAAATTTTTCGAAACTTATACCCATTCTTAAAAAATAAAAACGATTTTAATCAAATTGAATTATTAGAAATTTGCCAGGATGAATTTGAGAATTTTCAAATTTCTGATGAGTTTAGTGTATTAAATTATCTTTCCGAAGAAGACATATTAACAGTTATATTCTTAGACAACCTTTCGAATTTTTTTATAAGTAAAATGAATTATTATATTTCTATGAAAGAGCTACAAGAATTGTATGAAATTTCTTGCGAAATATTGGAGTATAAAAAAGATTTTAATGAATTTAGTAAATTAACCGAAGTTTTATTAAATTTTGGAATATTAAAACCTTCAAAAAGGACATATCGCAAAAAAAATACTTATCATAGTTATTCCAATACAAATTATGATTTATTCTTTATATTGATAAATCCTAAACAAATTAAGCTTATAATTGATACAATTTTCAACCAATGATATATATTTTTAACGTTTAATTTGACTGTTTTCTAGTCCTTATAGAAAATTTTCATTAAGAACGATTTCGAAAATAGGAAAATGTAAAGCTTATTTTTTTTAATAGTGTATATTATATATTTAAAGGTGTAATCATACTATTTTTTTAAATATAAAGAGTACAAATGGAGATAAATTTTGACTTATATCAAGAAAATTTCCATGAGCGGTTTTAAAAGTTTTGGAGATCGAACTGTTACTATTCGCCTTTCAAGTGGATTTACGTGTATTGTTGGACCTAATGGTGCTGGAAAATCAAATATTATTGATGCTCTCTGTTTTTCTTTAGGAAGATTGAGTAAAAAAACGATGAGGGCTAAGAGTTTAGAAGACTTGATCTTTGCGGGTTCACGAGGAAAGAATCCCTCTCAAAGAGCTTCTGTCACTTTATATTTCGATAATTCTGATAATGTTTTTCCTGGAGGCCCTAATGATTTTGAAATTGCACGTACAATCAAGAGAGGTGGTGGAGGTGGGTATAAAATGAATGGAAAAAAATCTACTCGCCAACAAATTCTTAACGCATTAGCAGCAGCAAATGTTGATCCAGATGGTAGTAATCAATTTGTCCTACAGGGAAAAATTGTAGAGTTAACCCATATGAATCCGGAAGATCGAAGGAAGTTTATTGAAGAATTAATAGGTCTTCAAAAGTACGACGAGATGAAAGATGCAACATTAAAGGAATTAGAAAAAGCTGAAAGAGATTTAGGACAATTTGAAGCAATTTTCAAAGAAGTGTCTGCTCAATTGAAAAAAGTTGAAAAAGAGAAAAATGATGCTTTAACTTGGAAAGAAATAGATGACCATATAAATTTTTTAAATTCACAACTGATTGCATTAAAAATTTCAAAATTAAGAGAAGAAGAAGATGAATTGGAACGGAAAATCGAAAATTCCTTAAAAATCATTGAAGAATTGCAGGAAAAAATAACCCGACAAGAAGACGTATTAAAACAAGAATCGCTAGTTATGGATAACATTCAAAAAACCATTTCAGATAAAGAAAAGGAAAGAGAGGAGATAACCGAAAAAATTACTCAAATTAAGACGGAAATTTCTTCCAGTCAAACTACTTTAAATTTAGCAAAAAAATCAATTGACAAATTAACTCAAGAGATTGAAAATCTAGAAAGCAAACAAATGAAACTTGAGGAAGGACAAACGTTTGATTTATTGATAGAAGGCGTATCAAAAGAAATTTTAGAATATGAGAATCAGATAGAGGAAGCTAAAAATGAAATTGAAAAAAGACAACAAAATCAAGCTGAATTGGATATCAAAATAAAAAATACTGAAGATGAAAAATCTCTTTTTAATGCAGAAATTTCAAAGATAAAACAAAAGGTTTCATCCAATAACGCTCAAATTAAGATGCTTAGAGGAAGTATTATAAAAAATGAAGAAAAGAAGGAGAAATTAGAAAATGAATTACAAAAATTAAAAAGAGACGCTGAGAGTATTGATGAAGCCATTGAAGCAACGAAAAAAATAGAATCGGAAATTAGAAAACGAATAAATGACTTAAATGCCAAAATATCTAAAGAAAATCAATATCAAAAAGATTTAGAAAATAAAATAAACAACTATCAATTAGAAAAAAATCAGTTGAATTCTAAATTAACAGATTTTCAAGCTTCTTTATCATCATTAAACACAGAAATAAAAATGAATCAAGGTAATATACAAGAATTAAATGAAAAGAAAACTTCTATTGAGAAAAAAATTACGGATTTAAGTAAGGGTAAAGACGCTGAGAATGCTGTAAAAGAATTACTGAAAGAAAATGAGGATATTAATAAAGAATTAAATGAATTAAAGGCAACTTATAAGCAAGAAAATTCAGTTTTTAGGAAAAACGAGCAAGATTTAGAATTGGTAAAAATGAAGAACTATTCCTTCGAATCTGAAATTAATGATAATAATGGAAAGATTGATAATATTAATACAGAATTAAAAATCCTCACAAAAGAATTAACAAAATTAGATCGAGAGAAGAATAATTTAGAATTACAAACTGATTCTTTAAATAAAAACCTTACAAATATTACCAGTGAATCAGAAAAATCTGAATATAAAAAAGAAAATGTTCAAAGACGTTTAGAAGAGCTTTCACAAGAAAGAGAAAATCTGTCTAAAAAAATAGAGTCCTCTGAAGAGGAATATGAGAAAAATACAAAAGATATTACAGGAATTCTACAAATTTTGAGTATGCTTACTCAGAATATTAATATCTCCGTTGAATCTATTAAAAGTAATATACAACAATCAAATGCAGAAGCCATTGAAACATCTGCTGAAGATTTCAAAAAGTTCATTCTAGATATAATTGATATAATGAAAACAGTTGAGGATATTGGGGGTGATGAAGAAAAATCTCCTGAAATGACAGATATGCTTAATTCTATTATGCCGACGTTAAAAATGTTTACAGATAATGCTGATGATACAATTGATCAATTAATTGATAAAGTAAAAGAATCTGCCGATATAGAAGTACAAGAATCCACATCTACATTTGACAGTTTTGTTCAAGATTTAATGGAGATCTTGGAAAATGTCTATTTATCATTAAGAAAACTAACAATGTCAAAAAGTCAAGAATTATACAAACAATTGGAAGAGATCTCAGAAACTATTAAATCGCAAATGGAAGATTACAACATTATTGAAAAACAATTATCTGAAAGTAGTATTCAAAAAAAACATTATTCTGAAAACCTTTCTGCTTATAACAAGAGACTTGAAGAAATCTATAAAAGAACTAATCAGTTAAATGAAAGAATTAAAAAAGCAGAGGAAGAAATTCAGGAGAGGGAGGAAATTATAAACAATAGGGAATTGGAAGTTAACAATTTAGATGATGAGATTAAAAAATTTAAAGAACTTAAGGATACATATTGGGATAAAATTTCTAAGATCCAAGACGATATTGATATCAAACAAAAAGAACAAGAGGTTGTAAGGGATAAATTACAGGAATTACACGGGATTCAAAATTTATTTGAAAATATTACAGAAATTGATAATAATGTAGAAAAATTGAATAGTCTTATAGGAGAAAAGAAAAATTTAATAATAAACACCGAAGAAAAAATTAAAAATATACAAGCTGAACAAAATTCGTTACAAAACAGTATTGAGGATCTTATTCTTAAAAAAGAGAATTTTTGGGAAATTACGGAGAATTTACGGAAACAAATTGATGAAGAAAATAAAACACTTGAAGATACAATGGATCGTCTAAGAGCACTTGAAAATGTAATGAGGATAATCAACTCTATCGAAGATATTAAAAAAGAAAACACTGACGCGAATAAAAAAATAGAAACTTGTTTAAATGATATTGAAGGATTGAATTCTAAAGTAGAAGAAATTCAAAAGAATGTTGATCAGAGACAACAAGTTATAGATTCTCTAAGAGATGAAAAAACTGAAGAGTTAGAATCACAAAAAGCAGCTCAAAAAAAATTAAACAAATTGAATAAAGATTTACAGAAATCTCAAGGAAAATTAAATGAATTAAATAAAAATAAAGAAAGGGAACAAAAAATTGTAGGACTAGGGCAAGATATAAAGGACACTGAGGAACAAATAGAGTCAATATCAAAAGAATTAGTAAGTTTTAAAGAAAATTTAGATAATGAAAATATGAAAAAAGATGAAAAACAAAAGGAGCTTGACAAATATATTCAAGAAAAGGATGAATCTTGGAAAAAACAAAAAGAATATCAGAAGATTTTAACCGACTTAAAATCAGATCTTTCCATGGAAAACTCTAAAATAAATAATTTTGAATCAAAAAAGATAATGTGCACTGACCAAATTGAAACTTTATTCCAACGATCTAAAGAATATGGCTCGTTACCTCCTGTAACTGAGGATCTTTCAGAAGCAGAGTTACAATCAGATATCATAGAATCAACAAAGAAGAAAAAAGTCCTTGAACCTGTGAATCTAAAAGCAATTGAACAATATGACACAGTAAAAGAAAGATTTGATGAGATAGATATGAGACGTCAAACAATTCAACGAGAAAGAAAATCAATTCTAGATGCCATTGATAGAATTGAACTTGAAAAAACACGTACATTCATGAAAGCTTATCATGAAATTAACAGAGAATTTAGTAGAATTTTCCAAAAGCTCAGTCCTGGAGGTTCAGCCAAAATGATTTTAGATCGTCCAGATAAACCCTTCGAGGGGGGAATTAGCATTGAAGCCAGGCCTCGCGGGAAAAAAATCTCAAGTTTGGAGATTCTGAGCGGAGGAGAAAAAACCTTAGTTGCCTTATCTTTCATATTTGCTGTACAAGAGTTTTATCCCGCTCCTTTTTATGTTATGGATGAGATTGATGCCGCACTCGATGGTCCAAATGTACATCGAGTTTCAATGGTTATAAAGGAATTTTCTTCACAAGCTCAATTTATGGTAATTAGTCATCGTGAGGAAAATATCGTTAACTCAGATAGAATTTACGGTGTATCAATGCAGCAAAGTGGGATAACGGATATTTTTAGTGTTGATTTAGAGGAAGAAGCCAAAAGACTTCTTGAACTTGAGGATATCGAGCCAACAATTAAAGAGTAATAACAATAATTATTAAAATTGGTGAGCAAAAATTTCGAATGATGAACAAAATACTAATAATGAATATAAGTTTAATGAATGGACTGTCAAAGATTTAAGGGTTTTTGCCTCGAAAAATAGTATAAAAATTCCTTCAAAGTCTAAGAAAAAAGATATTGTGGAATTTCTTCAGAATGTGGTATCTCACCCTGACTTCATTGATCGATCTCAGGAACCAGAGGAATTAGAAGAAGAACTAATTGCTAGTTTTGATGATGATGATGAAGATCTTGCTTTATTGAGAAAGGATAAGGTTGAATTGAAATTTTGGCAGAAACCACCATTTTCAAGTCTACTTGATCCTGAATTAGCTAAAGAATCAGAAATTGCTTTTTATGATTTATCAAAATTGGTTGATACCTTTTTTGATAATATGCTTCATGAAGACTTGATTAATTATAAAATCTCTGGAATAGCGCTTAAAACTTCTGCAACTTTGCATCATTATAAAATCTCCAGCATTATAAGGGAAGAAGAGCATATCCAGAAAAGAGAAGAATTAGAAAGATTTAGACAAAAACATTCTAGATCCATTCCCAAAGCATTACCTCAACCAATCTCTCCTAAAATGCAAATTGCCACAAAAGATGAATTATTTGACGCAATGAGATCAGCTATTATAGAAGTTATGCAGAATAAAGAAAAATTAAGAAGAAGGAAGATGAGAAGAGATGAACTGAAACAACAAAAAATCCAAATGAAATCTAAAGCACAATTACCTAAAGAACTTTTAAAACATATTAGTGGAAAGGAACAAACAGTTCAAGAATTGCATGAATCATGGTATAATCGAATAAAAGCTACAATTAATTTAAATAATAACAAAACTAATATATTTGATTTAACAAATATTATTAAAGATGAAGAAGAAACCAGTATTGGAAGGAAATTTTCTTTAGTAAAGATGTTTTTAGCGCTAATGTTCCTTTCTACAGGAAATAAATTGACTTTAAGTCAAGAGGAGGAGTTTCAAAATATTTTTATTGATATTAAATAAAAATTAAATCTTAAAGAATAATTATCATATGTGGTGAAAATATGGAAGAAAATTCCGACGAAGAAACTAATGAGGAAATAGAAGATATCCCTGAAGACATATCTGAGGAAGAAGATATAGAAGAAATTAGTGAAGAAATTAAAGAAGTAGAGAATTTTAATGAAGAAGTATCAATTGAAAAATTTGAACAAATAGACTCAAATAATTCAATAAAAAAAGGTGAAGGCGCGATTATAGAAGAACAAGAAGGAGATTCAAGAGGGGTAGAAAAACTTGAAATTCATGAAGAATTAGATAAAGAAACCGAAAACCAGTTAATTGAAGAATCTATAGAAGAGCAAACTATTAAAGTTGAGTCAAACACAGTTGAAATCACAACAGAAAGCACAATTCTAGATGAAGAATCATTAAAACTTGAAGTTAGAGCTTTTCATCGAAATTTAATTGAAGCTGCTCTCTATGCAGCTGGAGGACCTTTAACAATTGAAGAATTGTCAACTAGATTAGAATTTCCTAAAAAAGAAGTAGAAAATTTAGTAAATGAATTAGCTTTCGATTATTTAGAGCGTACTACGGCTCTAATCATCGCTCAAATTGGAGATAGATATCAAATGCAGATTAGACCAGAATACACAGAAAAAGTTTCTAAATTTGCTAAAGGAGGAGCAATTGCTGAAAGATACCTAAGAACTTTAACAATAATTGCGTTAAAACAACCCATTTTAAAGTCTATGGTTATTAAATTAAGAGGATCGGGGGCGTATGAGCATGTGAAATACCTCATAGATAATGGATTTATAAATGCTATCAAAAAAGGAAGATCTCAGGAATTAACAACCACGGATAAGTATGCAGATATGTTTGGGTTACCAAAAGATATTAGGCAAATGAAAAGTGTTATGATCACTCAATTAGGTCTTGATGAAAAGGGAATAAGTGAACCCGCGGAGGAACGTTTACCTACAGTTGAAAGTTTACCTCCAGATGAAGACGCTCCTACCGATGATGAAGAATCTACAGATAACGGTGTATCTATAGGTTATAATGAAGAAGAAATAAAATGAAGAGTTATTTAAAAATCCCTATTACTTATAAAAATAAACTGTGATATTCAAATCTTCGATATGTTCCTTTATATCTGGTTTCTCTTTCACTGAATCTTCCAAGAATTTATCAAATATCTCTAAATTCTCTATTCTAATTGTATTTTTAATATCGTTTTTTTGCTTCTCAAACTTTTTTAGTTGATTTGTATCTGAAATTAAAATGATTTTTTTAATACGTTGATTCAAAGGTATTTGAAGTTTTGATTTTAACATCCTTAGTATTTTAATAATTTCAATACTCAATTTTCCACTATTTGCTAAATCTTCAGAGATTTTTTCATACCGGGATGCCCATTTTTCCAAATGAATAGATTCTAGATTGTTAAATTGTTTAAAGAGAATCGAGTATATTTCTTCTGAAATAAAGGGCATAATAACTGCTGATACTGTTAAGATTTTGTAAAATAGGTTTAAAGCATTCTTCAATGATATTTCCCTTGTATGCTGATCTTCAGAATAAAACTTGTGCTTGATAGCCTCAATATAATTATCACATATCTCATTCCAAAAGAAAGTTCGTAAAAGCATTGTAGCTTCGTGCCAATTGTATCCATCAAAATAATTAGTAATCAAATCCAAATTTTTATTAAATTCTGAAAAGAAAAAACAATCTATAGCCGAAAATTCCTCAGGATTAACATCAATATTCTCAATTTTTATCTTATTTAAATTCAAATATAAAAATCTATATGCATTCCAAATTTTAGTTAAAAATCTTGAAGCCCCAATTAATTGTTCAAACTTTCTACGATATTTTTTATTAAACTTATCTTCTGGAAGCTTTTCCATTTCTTCCAAAATAATTTGTTTTGATACGGGTTGTTTATTTTGCAGATTTATCCAAGTAAATTCAAAGGGGTAGTCATCTCCGAGTGATCCCATTGCAGTCCAGTACCTTATTGAATCAGCACCAAATTCAGGCATAACTTCTTCAGGTGCAATGTAGTTTCCAAGACTCTTTGACATATGACGTCCATCAGGACCAGCAACCATTCCATTAATCATAGCTTCGTAAAAAGGAGCTTTTCCAGTTAAAATCTTGCATCGAAATATAGTGTAAAACAACCATGTACGGATAATTTCATAACCTTGAGAACGATGGACTTTAGCATCCATATATGTTCTTTTAAAAAATTCCTCATCTTCTAACCATTTCGATATTTCTAAAGGTGTGATACTTGAGTCAATCCAACAATCACATACATCTTTTTCACCAACTGTACTTCCACTTTTACATTTTGGACATTCTTTTAATGGGGATGAGATTTTCGTTGGATCCAACGGTAAATCTTCCCTATTTGGTGGTATTATTTCCCCACAATTCTTACAATACCAAAATGGAATTGGAGTACCAAAAAAACGCTGACGTGAAATCACCCAATTCCAGTCTAAACCTTTTGCCCAGTCTATTAATCTTTGTTTTTGTTTTTCAGGATACCATTTCATTAACTCTCCAGATTCTATAATTTCATCTGTGAAATCTTTTACATTGATAAACCATTGATATACAGGTAAATACTCTATAGGTTTCCTACAAGATGATCGTTCTGAATGTATAATTATACTATGCTCATAATCTTCTATTTTTTCTATTAATCCCATTCTTTCAAGATCTATAATTATTTGTTCTCGTGCTTCCATAATTGTTAAACCTTGATATTTGGAATTTTCATTCATATGGCCATCTTCAGTAAAAATTTGGATCTCATCCAGATCATATTTAAGTTTCCATCTAATATCCACCTCATCTCCATAAGTACAAACGTAAACAACACCAGTACCAAAATTTATATCTACTATAGTATCCATATAAACTCGAACAGTTCGGTTTGTAAGGGGAATTTTAATCTCAGCAGCAGAAATATCATAATAACGTTCATCATTTGGATGAACCATTACAGCGACGCAAGCCTCCATGTATTCAGGACGAGTTGTAGCTATAGTGATAAATTCATTTTCTCTCCCTACAATTGGCAATTTTATGTACCATAATTTTCCAGACTCCTCTTGATAACCTACTTCTGCTTTCGCCACAGATGTTTCACAATTCACACAGAAATGAGTTGGAAATTTATCTCTATAAAGCATACCTTTTTCATAAAAATCTAAAAGTGATATTTGGACTTTTCGCTTATAATCGTCATTCATTGTTCGATATGTATAATCCCAATCTGTAGAATATCCAATCTCATCCAATTGTTTTGTCATATTTTTAATATTGTTTTCTACCCATTCTCTACATTTCTCTAAAAAGTTTTCTCGATCATCTTTATTTACACCATAATTTTTTGTTACTGCTAACTCGACAGGTAGTCCATGACAATCCCATCCATGAGGAAAATATACATTTTCTCCTCTCATTCGCCGATATCTTGCTACAAAATCTATCCAAGCATAATTTAAATACTGTCCAATATGCAATACTCCGCTAACAAATGGAGGTGGTGTATCAATTGTAAAAACTTCATCTTTCCGGCTTTTATCAAATGCATAAATCTTATGTTTGTCCCAAAATTTCATCCACTTCTCTTGAACTACTTTAAAATTAAACCTTTTTGGATAGGTTGTTCCTTGTGCCATTAAAAATCCTTTTCAGATGTTAATAATAGAATGGACCTGACGGGAATTGAACCCGTGACCTCTTGAATGCGAATCTTGTAATTAAGCACTTTACTTAATTTATCAAGCGATCTTCCACTGATCTACAGGCCCAACAATAATTATGATATATTTATATTTTTAAAATCAGAATAACTAAAATCTTTTATTGTTTTTCTTAGATATTTTAGAAAAAGGGATTAATATTGAGTTCTCGCGATTATATCATTTTGTGCGGCTTTTGTGAGCTCTGTAAACAAGACCGAATATCCCGCAATTCTTACCACTAAACCTCGATAATCATCAGGATTCTCTTGCGCTTTACATAACGTTTCTTTACCAACAACGTTAAATTGGATATGGTATCCTCCATTAGGCTCAAAAAACGATTTAATCAATGGAATAAAAATATCTTGTTTAAGATTATTTGGATGAAAATCTAAAATTAATGAAGTTCCATTAGTAATAAGTTCAGTATTTAACTTTTTTACCGAATTAAGAATTGCTGTGGGACCATTTTTATCTCTTCCATTAGTGGGCCCTACACCATTTGAAAGTAGATCTCTAGATTTTCGCCCATCTGCTGATGCTGCTGTAAAAGATCCAAATGTAATATGAAAAGAAGTGGAATATACTCCTGGATTAAATTTACCGGTACGATAGTTTTCATATTTTGAAATCTCATTACAATATTCTCTAACAATATCTACAGCAATCTGATCTACATAATCATTATCATTCCCAAATTTAGGAACTTTATTTATAAAAAGTTCCCTCCACTCAGATCCTTTTTTTCCTTGGTAAGATCCTCTATAATTTTTCATAAGTATTGTTAACATTTCCTCAAATGGGAGTATGTTATCCTCAAAAACAAATTTTTTAATTACTGCTAAACTATCAGCAACTGTTGCTAAACCGATCAACTGGGGCCCTGTAAAATTGTATATAGCCCCACCTTTTGTTACATCTAAGCCACGTTCAATGCAATTATCGATTGTAGAAGATAAATAGGGTTGAGGATTAATTTCGGCAATAGTCTTATCAAGAGTATTCATAGTTAATACCATATTTTTTATAAGAAATTTCATCTGTAATAGAAATGAATTCCAGAGATCTTGATAAGATTTTATTTCTTTATTACTTTTAACTCCAATATCTCTTCTGATGAACATATCGCTTCCGTTTGTTAAGGCTAATTCTAAACACTTAACAATATTGAGCTGACATGCATTTGTTGAGCCAAATGATTTACTTGGGTGTTGAGGTTCTACACATCCTATTGGAGCATACTCTCGAGCATCCTCGAGTGTAAAACCACGTTTGACAAGACCTTGAATCATTACATCATCATTAAATAAAGCTATACTAGTGCCCAATTTAACGGATTCTGCAATTTTTATTAAAAAATCTTCAGGAGTACTTTGATGAATTCTTATCGAAAATGTGGGTTGAACTGTCTGGATATAAGTGTATGAATCAAGTATAATATATGACAAATCATTAGTAGCATCATTTCCTTTTCTATCTAATCCCCCAATAGTAACATTTTCAGTGATTGGAGGTCCTTCTGCAGCATTAATTGCTAAATAAAAGACATAATTCCATAAAGTTGTTAATTTTAAAAAAAAACATTCAATCAAAAACTGAACATCTTCTTTAGTTATAATTCCTCTATCTATGTCCTTTATATAATATGGATATAATAATTGGTCAAGACGCCCAATACTAACAGCATATCCACCATCTTCTAGTCCACATATAAGGTGATTGAAATACACCAATTGGAGGGCTTCCTTAAAATTCTTTGGGGGATTTTCAGATATATTAGAACAAATTTCTGAAATTTCTATAAGCTCCACCTTACGCTTAGAATTAAGCTCTTTTTCTGAAATTTTTCTAGCTAAAGAGGAAAATCTTTTTATAAAAGATTTAGCTGCGTTACATACAATAATTACAGATTGTAAAAATTTTTTTTTTTTAGGATTATCGGAAAATTCTTCTATCTTGCTTTTTGCTTTTTTAATCAAACCATTTAATCCATATTTTAAAATATTCTCATGACCTGGGAAAAAATGACCAATACCATTAGTTAATTCAGTTTCAACAAGAAATACTAACGTATCCATTATATTTTTCACTTGTGGATCTAAATTTTTTAGAAATTGTTCTTTTAAAGTATGTTCTTCGGTTTTCCAATAGGGAACAATATTTTCCTTAAAAATTCTTTTGTCCTCATCCGAAATTAGTAATTTTTGCACAAGACGTTTATCAAAAGTATCTACATCCTGTTCTAGAAAATCAACTCTAATTTCAGGGTATAAAGGAGTTCCAACAAACTTACTACATCGATTTCCTACAATAAATTCATCTTCCCAAATTCTAATTGACATGTTTGTCAATAAATGACCTATAGCTTTCGCAAAACGAAGAACTGGAGGTTCTCCTTTTGAATTTTTATATGAATCAGTAATTAATTTAGCTCTTTCAATACAAACTTCATGTGGTTGCATAACCACTTTATCTTTCATTTTTAATATTCTATTTTCATAATAAGATGAAGGAAGTTGTTCTAACTGCATTTAAATCCCCATGTATTATCAATAATTCAGTATAATTAAGAATATAATTGCTTATTCTAATAAACATTTTTATAATATTTTTCCAAAGAAACTCTAGAATTTCAAAGATTTAGATAAATTTCATCAAATGTTTTTTAGTTTCGGAAGAAAACAATAGATTTTTTTTAGTTGTGTCTTTAAATCTTTTAATAGCAAGGTCTAAATATTCTCTATTAGAATCTATTCCAATAAATTTACGATTTAAAACATTACAAACAATTCCAGTAGTACCAGAACCTACAAAAGGATCTAATATACAATCACCTTCATTTGAGGAAGAAGATATTATCCTATTCAATAACTCCAATGGTTTTTGTGTTGGATGTTTACCAAATTCTTTCTCATTCTTAGACATTAAAGGGATTGACCAGACACTTCTCATTTGCTTATCTTTATTCTTCAATTTATCTTTAGGGTTATTCCAAGACTTCATTTTCTCATAATTAAATGTATGGCGTGTATTTTTAGATTTGCGAGCCCATAATATTATTTCATGGCTATGAGTAAAATATTTGCATGATAAATTAGGTGGAGCATTCGTTTTATACATCACAATATCATTAATTATATCATAACCATTTTTCTCTAATAGATAACCCACTTTGTAGATAATATGCAAAGTACCGGAAACCCACATACTCCCATTTTCTTTTAACACTCTTTTGCACGCTTTTAACCATGAATCTATAAATTTAACATCCTCTTCAAATCCTTTTGATTTATCCCATTTCCCTTTATTAACCGAAACCATCTTGCCCGAGCTACACGTAATTCCATCATTTGATAAGAAATAAGGTGGATCAGCAAATATTAAATCAAATTTTCTATCTTCAAATTGTTTAAGTATATCTAAAATGTCTCCATGATATAAATTAAAATCTTTCTCGTCAAAATAAGGTTTTATCATATCTAGATAAATATCTCTTAGGAACTATAAAAATTCAATCAAACTGGTTAAGAAAATATAATATCTTTTAATTATTAACTTTAAAGTTTAATATTAACAAACACTTAATATTCATGTAAGAAAATCGTAACCTTATTCAAAATGCTTTAGAGATTTAAACATGATAAATAAACAACGGTTTGAAGAGTTATTTAATCAGCATGTTATTAAAGATATTTCTGAAGAACAAATTGACATCGTTCTTTCAGGTCAGTATGGTAAAGCATTAGAACTACTAAGAGATGCAGAATCAACAGGTTTATTTCCTGCTTTAGTTGGACCACCTGGGGTTGGAAAAACTATATTATGTCGATATTTTGCTAGTTTAAGGGCGAAGGAAAACAAAAACAAGAACTTTCAATGGTTAACTATGGATGAGAGTATTAAACCATCTCATTTTATTGGCTCGTTTGATCCAGCAATTACATTAAAGAAAGGATTTGTATTAGAAGCATTTAATCCCGGACCATTATTAAACGCTATGCTTGAAGGGGGTACTTTCCTAGCTAATGAAATTAATAGGGCTACAGAATATTCTCAAAATACTTTATTAGAGCCCTTAGAGGAAGCATCCATTGCTATTCCCCATTTGGGGCGAATAAAAGCAGATAAAGAATTTTTCTTTATATGTGCAATGAACCCTGAAGAATTATCGGGAACTCATCGCTTATCTGAAGCTTTAAAAGATAGAATAAAAGTTTGGATCAAACTAACTTATCCGGATAAATCCACTGAATTAGATATAATAAGAATTAATTTACCTGAACACTTTATTATTGAGGAATCTGAATTAGAATTAATATATTCAATTATTAAAGAAACAAGACAAAATAAAATTGATATTGACATCCCTGCTTCTATAAGAGCCGGAATTGCTATTGCTAAATTATTAGCAAGAAAAAGACTATTAGAAAAAGAAAAAAAAGTGAAAGAAAAAGAATCTGTGTATGTTTATCTATCAGAAATTGCTCGTCACGTTTTATTGGGAAGTTTAAAGCCTAAACCTGGAGTAAAAGTCGAAACCGTTATAGAAAATATTATTCTTAAGACCTTAGGAGGGTAAATTATTGGGAGTGTTTCCTGAAAACCCATGCGAGTTTGCAGTAGAGTTTATAAGAAGGATGAGAAATCATCCAGATATAATCCAAATGCCATCATCACGGCAAGTGTTATCAATACCAAATTTAATCGTATCAAGATTTTATCGTAAAGGATCAATTACTCCAAATGATTTTATTGAAATTAGTACTGTCACCTCATTTCCAGATAACCAAAATTTAGCAAAAGATATAGCCTTTGAGATTCTCTTTCCAAATTATAAGAAGGACTTAATGAAATCATTCTTTGTTGAGAGTGAGATTGATAATTTTGAGGATGAATTGAAAAATTCCGGGATCAAATCAGAATTAGACCAATTCCAAGACCTAATAGATGAGATTGAATTATCAAAATCATTTGATACAGATATGATTCAGCAATTAGAAGAATTCATGGAACAATTAAATCAAAAGAGAAATGAAGAACCCTATAAATCTGCGCTTAATTTCTTCAATGATAATTCTGAGTTATACAAAGAAGAAATAACTTCATTTGAGAAATTACTTGAAGAAGCAAAAAATAGAATGATTCAAAAGATTAATTCCTTAGATCCAAAGGACCTCAAAGCTGGTAGTAACTTAGGATTAAATGATTTAATTCAAGAACAATCTTTAAGGGAATGGGAAAGAATTACAAGTAAAGCTCTAAATAATCAAAATATTGAGGTTGATCTAAATAATCTGTTAAAATCAGGAAATCTCGAGGATTTACTTCAATCCATGAAATTTCTAAAAGAAACTGGGGGAGTTCCTAAAGAAAAATTAGATAATCTAAAAAATGAGCTTCAAAATAAAATTGGTAATTTAGATCAATTATTTCAATCAGCAAAACAGTTAGGAGAACCTCCCAATTTTAATCAAGATGATATATTAAACAATAGCATTAATCAATCTTCATTTGAACATAATTATAACTTAGCAAATTCACTTGATCAATTTTTTGGCACTAATCTCAGATCTTCTTTAATAGATAAATATGATCAGCAGAGTAATAATACCCAAATGAAGCTTTCGCTTGAAACCTTAACAAAAACTGCATTTGCAAACAAATCGTGGAACTCATTATTCAATCAAGCACTTCAAAATGCTATAAAAGAAGCGATGTCTCAAAACAAAAAATTTGAGGCTTTCAAATCTCTTACCAATCAAATGCAACAACTTATGAATAGTTGTCCAAATATGCACTGTAGCCAAAAAATGGCGCAAAATATTCCAAATCTTACCTCTTTAACTTTAGAATCTTGTGAAACGCCATATCAACTAAGAAATGCTACCGAATTCTTAAGAAAAATAGGATTGAATCCAGAATCTCAAGTTATAAAAGAAATTGGAAAAAAGCTTGAGATGCCTGAAGATGAAATATTTGAATTAATCGAACCGACTTACCAATTACTCAAAAAATTGGTAGAGAAAAAAAAAGCGGATTATCAAAGATTAAGTAACTTAATGAATCAAATTCAAGATCAATTAAACCCTGAGAGATTAAAAGAATTGACCGCTACAGCTCTAGCTTCTGATAACAGAGATGCTTTAGGAGCTCTTGGAAATTTTAATTTAAGTGAAGCATTGAAAAGTGCTCAGCAAATAGGAGGTCAAGAAGGGGAGAATAAGATGATTTCCTGTTTATCTGCGGGGAGTGGAGAAAATCTACTTAAACAATGGTTTATTCATCGAAAAAATCTATCAGAAACAACAAAGCAAAAAGTAAAAGAATTAGCAAAAAAAATGTTGGTTGAATTAAGTATTTATTATTCACGAGCACATTTAGGTAGTTCTACAACAGGTCCAATCCCAATTAATATAGTAAGACCGTATTCAATAGGAGATGATTTTGAAAATATTGACCTGGAGGAAACCATAAATAACATCTTAGAAAAAGGTAAAAAATTAGATCATATACAATATGATGATTTCTATGTTTTTGAAACAGCAAAAGGACTTCGGACTGCTTGTTTTGAACTTGACATCTCGGGTAGTATGACTGGAGATAAACTCGTTTACATGGCAATATCAGCCACAATGCTAATATATTCATTAAGAAAAGATGAGCTCGGAATCACTTTTTTTGAATCTAATACTCATGTTTTAAAAAACTTAGATGAAGATGTAAATTTAGAAAAGATTGCAGATGAACTTCTTTCAATTAAAGCAGGAGGTGGAACACGATTACAAAGCGCCCTTGAATGGGCTAATAAACAATTTAAAGATCACTCAAATTCACGTGAAAAACTAAATGTATTATTTACTGATGCTGAAGTTTTTGATATTAAAGAAGCTTTAATAGAATTTAGAAAAATGCGTTCATTAGGAGTAGATTTCATTCTAGTTTGTCCGGAAACCTCCTATAATTTAAAGGAGGCTAAAAAGATGGTAAAAGTAGCTGGAGGTCAGTTGCTTTCTATCAAGAATTGGGAAGATTTTCCCAAATTGTTTTCCGATATTATTAATTCAAGGTTTTAAAAGGCTACATTTCTACTATAAATTCTAATTGTAGATGAATTTTCCCTATAATAAGTTTTTAAATAAAATTTTTTGATGACACTGTATTTCTATATGATTGATACTTATTAGTATATAAAGTAAAGCAGATATAAAGAAAAATAAAAAAAAAACCCAAATTAATTCCAGAAATAATAAAATCAGGATTCTAAAATAATGGTAAAAAAATCAATATCAAGTTTTATAATTGATAAATTTGGTTTAAATTTATATCAAAAATCACTTAGATTTCTTACTAATAAAATCAATATAATTGATGTCGAAGAAGATCCAATAAATATAAGAAGTATTATTTTTGATAATGAACGTGAATTTCATCTTATAATAGATGAGAAGAATAATGAAATCTTTCATGACTGTCCCTCATTTCTGATTCATCCTGAAAGAGAAAAAAAAATTTGTGTTCATTTAATTAAATTTTTATTAGTTATTAAAAGTAGTATTGCTCAGAATATCTTAGAAAATTTAAAATCTTACACTTTAACGTCTGAAGATATTGGTTCACATAAAAAAAGAAAAAATTTTCTTCTATTAGCTAATAGTTGTTTTGATAATAATAATTGTGTTGAAGCACTCAGCTATTTAAATAAAGCAATTTATAATCAGTTCGATAGTGAAGATATTATTAAGACTTACTTAAATACTGCAATTGACAATAATTTGTTCATCGAATTCTTTGAATTTTTAAAAAATGGATATGAAAATGAATTAGAGACTTACATCTTAAAATTTAATAGTAATATAGAAAAAGGTTTTATAAAATTCTTAAATTCAATATCCGAATATTCTTTTTTTGATCTTCTTAAAATCATTGAATCCATGGATAAAATGTTTGAATTTAAGAAAATTTCATTTTTGGCATCAGAATTTGATAAACTGAACAAATTGGTAAAATCTCCAAATTTTAATAATAATTATTTTTCTATTTATCTAATAAAACGAAATTACAATGAATTTATTAACTTAAATCCAAAATTTACAGAAATTTTTTCTCAAGTTCAACTAGAATCTTTAAAAAGTAAACTTATAAATTATTTCTTCTCTGAAATTGATAATTTTTGTGTGATAGACAAGTTAAAACTATTGAAAAAACAATTTCAGGTTATAAATATTCCTAAAAAAACCTTTAATGATGAATATAAGAGATATAAAAAAGAAATACAAGAATTAGAGAAAAAAGTTTATCTCAAAAAATTTTCATTTTTAAAATTATTAATGGAGAAATACAATATAATAAAAACAAAAGGAGAGTTCAGAAAAAAGAGAAATACTTATATCGTAAAACATAGCGAAGACAATTTAAAAAATCCTGTATATAATTACATTATTTCTCGTATTGGTTTTTTTGGATTAAATGAACAAACGATTAAATCTTCTGAAATTGGTATTAATTATTATATTATGAAAGAGTTATTCTTAGACGATATAAGTAGTTTTCAAGATGTATTTTATTATAGGCAACAGTTCTGGGGAGAAATGGAAGATTATGAAATAAAATCAATCGAAGGATTATCTTTATCAAGTGAAATTATTGAATATAGTTACAATATTGATTATAAATATTCAGAGGATTTAATGATTATTGAATGGGATTTAGCTCATAAACCATTTCAAGGAAGTATAGTTAATGCTTATGGATCTCAAATAATAATTCCCGATTATAATAACCCATTATTTCATGATCTAAAACCTTTTGATTTGTGTTATTGCAAAAAAACACCTGTTAAAATCGAACGTAAGATAATTAAAACAATTAATGTAATAAAAAAATGTTCTTTTAAAGATGCTATTAAAAGTGTTTCTAAAAGTATGGATTTTATAGAAGGGTATTATCCATTATCACTTGTAAGAGCAGTATTAAATAGGGAAATTGATCCCTTTCATGCTAATGAAATTGTGTTTCATAATCCAAATAAACTGTTTGTACCTAATTATAATGCCTTCATCAAGGCTTTTAATGAATTTTTGTTGAATTATATTTTTAAAGAGAAAGATTATATATTTGAAGAATTAAAAAATGATATCGTCCCTAATACTAATCAAATTTTAACTTTATTAAATTTAAATAATGAATTATCTGGATTAGATCTACCCTATACTGAAATTCTAAAAAGAAACATTTATCCGGAAATTGCTTTAAAAGAATTTAAATTAAGATTTTTGAACGAAATCCATTCTATTGTAAAAAACATATTAAATCAACGCAAGTTTGGAAGTACAATTATATTTGATTTGAAAAAAATACAGCATACTCCATTTTTTAAGTATTCCAATGAAATTCTTGATATTAGAAAAGAAGAATTTGAATCCTCTGAAGTCTTTAGATTTTATGATAAAGATGAGGTATTATATGATATGACTGAAATTATTAAGACATATTATGGTAAAAAATTTTTGGAGATTCTTCATAAAGAGAAGAAATTAATTCTAAAACCTGAAAAGTTTAAGAAATTTCATGATTTTTGTTCAAAATTAAATTTAAAATTAAAAATTGTGAATAAGAATAATTAAGTATTAAATTAATTTTTAAATTGTAACTTTCCATAAACGGCATCATGACCGGTTATAAACCAAAATTTTCCTTCCTTCCTTTATCAATGGCTTTAATTAAATTTTCAGGGATTTTATCAAAATTACTCTTTCCTTCCCGTTATTCAATTATGAATTTAAAATAAAAATATTTAAGAGGATAATTTTTTTAGTATCATAATTTTTTTTATTAAAGCATAAATTTTATTTACGTAGAATCTGAAAGTTTATTTGATAATTAGTAAACGAAATTATTAAACTATGAAAAAAAATAATTTTCAACACCCCTCAAAGGATATTGCTGAAAGTAAGGGAACAATTCTTAGGGGAAAAACAATTTGTATGTGTCTAACTGGTTCAGTAGCTGTAATTTCTTCTCCTATAGTAGCCCGAGAACTTATGAGATTAGGTGCCGAAGTCATCTGTGTAATGTCTGAAGCAGCTACAGAATTGATCAATCCCTCTTTGATGGAATGGGCCACAGGTAATAAAGTAATCACAAAATTGACAGGAGCTGTTGAACATGTTTATTTAGCAGGGGATAGACCACAAAGTGTTGGAAAAGCAGATTTAATTTTAATATGTCCTGCTACTGCAAATACAATTTCAAAACTTGCGCATGGAATTGATGATACTCCTGTTACTACAGTCGCATCAACGGCATTTGGATCCTCCCTCCCAATTGTTATTGTACCAGCAATGCATGAGAGTATGTATAGACATCCTATCTTAGAGAAGAATGAACAACAATTACGGGAATGTGGGGTTGATATCTTAGGACCTAGAATTTCTGAAGGAAAAGCTAAGATTGCAAGAATTGATGATATTATTGATAGAGTCTTAGATTTATTAATTACCAATAAAGATTTAGAGGGAAAGAAAATACTTATAACAGCAGGGCCAACTAGAGAAGCTATAGATTCAGTTCGGTTCGTTTCAAACAAATCGTCAGGAAGAATGGGGATAGAATTAGCCAAAGAAGCTTCTGCTAGAGGCGCTGATGTAGTGTTAATTGCTGGAGAATGCATGGTAAAACTTCCAGATTATATTAACACCAAACATGTTGTTTCTACCGATGATTTTATAAAAGCCGTTAAAGATGAAATTTCATATAATAATTATGATATTTTCATATCTGCAGCTGCCGTAAGTGATTATAAACCCACAGAATGTATTGAAGGAAAAATATCCTCCGACAACGTAGAAGTATTACATGTTAATATGAAATTAACTCCGAAAATAATAAATGTTGCGAGAAAAAAAGATTATAATTTATTTATTGTCGCATTTAAAGCCGAAACAAATATTTCTAAAAGTGAGTTGATAGAACGAGCATATAATCGACTTGTTAAATCTGAAGTTGACTTAATCGTGGCAAATGATATTGGTAGAGAGGATATTGGTTTCAACAGTAAATATAATGAAGTATTCATTATAGATAAAAAAAAGCGTATCACTCATGTTGAGAGAAATACTAAACGATTTATTGCATCTAAAATCCTTGATACTGTTTTAGAGGCTTTTAAAAAAAAGAATCCTTAGAACAATCTTTTTGATAACATCTAAAAATTTTGTTTTAAAATTACTCCTAGAATTTATAAGATTAAGATTATAATTAACCCAATCAAAATATTTAAATAGTAATTTAATTACTGCAAAAAGTGAAGGATTTAATAATAATTATGCTAATAATATTAAAAGACTAAGACAATGGAGTATTGACTTCATATATAATTAGAATATAAAAAGAAGTGTGAAAATTTATGTATAAATTTATTATTTATTTTAAGAATTATTTTAATAAAATAACAAAAAAGTGTATCTAAAATTTCATCTAAAGAAGAAAGTAAGATAAAACAGGGTACAATCGCAGAATACATGCGAAAGAGAACTCAACTTGTAGGATTTGAGTTTGGTTATTGGAAGCATGTGCAATATTGCAGTGAATTCCTTGATAATGCATTAGATGCCATTGAAAGTTTTCAATGGAAGGAGTTAAAAAAACCAGACTCAAAAATCATGTTTTCATTAGATCAGGAATTATTTTTAGAAAAATTTTCTATTGTTGAAGCTGCGAAAGAAGAAAAGAAATCCCAACATTTAGATAATGAAGCAAAACAAACCTTAATGCAGGAATTTGGGATTGGATCTATTGAATCTGGGGGTTCTGCTATACAGAAGGAAGAAATAAAAGAAGAAGAATCTGGAGAAATAAGCGATAAAGAAGAATTAGAAGTCGAGGAGGAAGTAAAAAGAATTATAGATGATATGCAAGAAATCATTAAACCTGTTGAATATATTATTGATGTAGAGCCAATAGTAATTGTTCGTATTAGAGAATATGAAGCTCCATCATTTCTAACTTCTGAAATCAGTCAGAAAAATATTATGGGGTACTCTTTTGAGATATTTGATAATGGGACAGGAATGTCAAAAATTGATTTAAGAAAATTTGGTCGATATCTTGCCTCATCAAAATCTATGGAACTAAAACAAACTAGGGGCAGCCAAGGATTTGGGGCACCTAGTGCTTTTAGTGATGCTCAAAATACGACTGGGAAACCAGTTATTACAGTTTCAAAATCAATTGACAATATTTATGCTACTTGCGCAGAATTTTTCACTACTTCGAAAAATGAAAAAAAGTACTTAATCCATCCAACTGAAATTGATAGTCCCTTTTTACATGGTACTTATATCAAGTTGAATTATTTAAATGTAAGATATATTAGAGGTTATGCGGAAAAATATATTGAAGAAACAGCATTTATGAATCCACATTTTACGATTATTTATATTGATCCTTTTGGAAAGGAAAAAATTTATCGAAGATTAGCTACTTCTTTCCCCCTCGAACCTAAATATGCCAAACCTCATCCTTCCTCGGTCAATATAGGAGATCTACAAGATTTAATAACAAAATCAGAGAATAAATCAATATCAGCATTTTTACAAGACAATTTTGTTAGAATGAGTACAAAAACATCTAAAGAAATTATTGATATTGCCGAAAGAGATTTACAAGACAAATTGAATTTACTTATTCTAAAAAATGGATTTGTTAATTTACCAAAGAAAAAAACAGATCAAATATATTTTTTAAGAGATGAAAAAAGGATATATGGGCGTTCGACTAAACCACGAGATAAATTAATAATTTATCAAGTTGCATCAGAAGATCTTAAAGAAAAATACTGGGATTTCTTTTCAAATTATAACAATTTAATTAGAGATTATGAAAATATTAATAAAGATATTAAGAAATTAAATAGCAAAATTGCAAAAACTGAAACTCAAAGAGAAATTAAGGCTATTGGAAGAGAAATCAAAAAGTTTTTGAAAAATATTAATGATATTAGAAAAGAAAAAGACAAGACTAAAGAAAATTTAAATAATCTATTTAAGGATGTTAAGGATGGATTGATTGAATTAAAAAAATTAAAGAATCGAACAGATTTTGAAGATTTAATTAATAAAGTTCAAATATCTAAGGTAAAACCTTTTGATATAACAAAGGAGCAATTTAATTCTCTATTCCTTGCTTTTAAATCAATAAAATATATGGCTCCTCCAACAGACACAGCAATTCCAGTAGGTGAATCTATTTTGGAGAATACGTTAATTAAAGAAATTGGATTACGAATCTCAGATAATCTTGATGATTTTGATAAGCCTATCGATATTATTAAAAAAACAACTGACATATTATATGATGAAAAAAAGAGAATTTTGTTAGAAGAAGAGACAGAGACTCATGACGATGCAATTGCTAATATTAAACTAGATTCAGAAGAGCTTATTAACTTAAGTTCTGAAATATTGGGAACTATTGATATTATTGATGAAAGTTTGAATCACCAACAAGTAAAACAAACGATCGATGATATTCTTTCATTTTCTGACATAGACTCTATAGAAAGCTACCGTGATGTGTTTGATTATTTTCTTGAAACTTATACAAAAGATGATGATTTTGTAGCAGGAGAAACAAGAGCGCCTACAAGTGGAAAAGGATTAGCATACGTTGTTGAAGCTGTAATGGCTCATTCAAGAAATATTGAAGTTCCTAAACGTGCAAGAGATGTTTTGTCTAGATTTGTAAATAGAACACCGAAATTAAGAGATAGTGCAGACTGTGCTATAACAAAAGCAGTTCAATCAGTTAATTGGAAGAATTACAATCTCGAAAAGTATGATAATGGTTTACCAAAAGGGCCAATAAAACTCTTAGTTAATGTTTCAGGACCTTTTGTGCATTTAATGTTTAAATCGCAATCAAAAAATGCACTAGCTGATGATGAAGAACTGATTAAAGAAATAAAATTTTGTCTTGAAGCAATAGGAAGAAGATTACGAGTATATCTCAATAGAAGAGCTAGTTTACACAAAAGTGAAAAAAGAGCTAGTTTAATAGAGAAGTATATCCCCCTATTCGTTAAAAGTGTGTATAATATCGCATCTCGAGGGGAGAGCAAATATAAAGCAAAGGTGAACATTAAAGAAATTGAAGATTTAATGAAAGGAGCAATAGGGAAAAAGCCAGTGCCTGTTGTCATACAAGATTTGAAACCCGGTAAACCTAAGGTTAAAGAAGTAGAAGTTACAAAAGAAGAAGAAAAGGAAGCGGAGATCCTTAAAGAAGAGCTACCTATTGAAAAGGAAATCACCATCGAGAAACCGAAACCAAAACCAAAGAAAGACGTAATTTCTAAAAAAACTTTACTTAACTGGACTGTTAAAGAACTCACAGATTATTGTAAGGAACAGAGTATTATAATACACTCAAAAGCAAGGAAAACTGAAATTATTGAAAAAATTTTATACTCATTTACTGTAGAGAGAGTTATAAAGAAACCAGAAGAAATTAAACCAGAAGTATCAGAAATCATCACAAAAAAACCCAAACCTTTAATATCTTCTGTTAAGAAAACACCTATATCATCTGTAACTCAAACAGTACCTTCAAAACCAAAATCAACTCAAATGACACTCCCCATTATTACTACTGACAGAATAATTTCTGTACTATCTAGCGAGTGGCAAAATATAAAACATCTCATTTTTAAATTAAAAATTAAAGATATGATGGATGCTCGATACCTTCAATTGAAATTAAAAGAATTGGAACGTAAAGGACAAGTATTAGTTGAGATTAAAATGGGTAGAAAACATTGGAAATTGAAATGAGGTAAAAAAATGGCGAAAAAGCAAATTTTTAATAATTATGATTTACAAGCAGCAAAAAATTTATATTTAGAATATTTAGAAAAAAGAAAAGAGATAAAAGATATCGATCTTCCCCCAGATACTGTAAAAATTGATGATCTTAATAGAAAAGATATGCTAGATCGATTATATAGATTAGTTGATACAGTTCTTGAAAAGATTTATAATACGGGAAGACCTTCAATTGAGTTACCTTCTAGATCAAGTGCAAATATCATCTGGGACGAAGAAAATGATTTATTATTACTTGGGAAACAAATTATGGAAAAACAATTTCATACACTTACTAGTGTTGCTGATATTACCAGACTAATGAGAGTATTGGAAGTTGTTAATGAGCTTCTTAACGAAGATATTCATGCTACAAAAAGGGAAGTATTCTATACTGATGTTAATTTGTTTCAAGAACAAAAAAATAGCGACAAAAGCATTGAAGATGTTGCCACAATGTTATACACAACAAGAAATTCAACTCATATTGTAGCTGCTCCAAAAGGTACGTGTGTAGGAAGATTAAGAATTCGCGATAAAAGTGATATTATTGATTTGGAAGGTTTAGGGAGTGGAGGATGGACAATTTCACCGATGCTCGATAATATTGAAATAATTGAGTCTGATGCAGAATTTATCCTTGTAATAGAGAAGGATGCTGCTATGATGCGTTTAGCGGAAGCTAGGTTTTGGAGAAAATATCCCTGTATCCTATTAACAGCTCAAGGCGTTGGAAATGTTGCGGTACGAATGTTTTTGAAAAGATTAAGTAGAGAACTAAATCTACCAATATTTAGCCTAGTTGATAGTGATCCTTATGGTCATTACATTCACTCAGTATATTTAAGAGGTTCTAAGAGGTTAAGCTATGAATCACCTTTTCTTGCTACTCCAAATATAAAACTCCTAGGTGTTTTGACGAGAGATCTAGATAAATATAAAATCCCTCAAGAAGTCCGGATAAAGATGAATAAACAAGACGAAAAACGTACTAAAGATCTATTAAACGAAGATTTCGTCAAAAAAAATAAAGCATGGGAAACAGATCTTAAGTTAGCTCTTAAACTTAAAATAAAGGCAGAAATACAAGCTTTTGCGTCTCATGGATTTAGATTTTTAACAGATAGATACTTACCTGAAAAACTCACGACAGGTGATTGGATATAAAAATTTTTAAAAAGAAAGATGGTGGAGTAGTACAATTAATCGATAAAGAAGGTATGAAGGAATGGCCGATTGAATTACCTTTGCTTTTCATCGAATATATAAGAAATAAGCAATTAGACAGCTATGGGAGTGCTAAAAAGGAAGTTGAGAAATATCTCGATGAAATTATGGGAGATGTAGCAATCCCTAGATTAGTGAGTGTTTTGGAAGGAGATGATAAAGAAAAAATTATATTAGCTCTGACTCGTATTGAAGAAATTTCAAGAAAAGATGTTAATATGGCGAAACCAATCAAAAAATACTTAAACGATCTTCAAAAGAAAAATAATAAACAGATAGTGAAATTAGCTCAAGCTATTTCAAAAAATTTTTCTAATGCTGAAAGAAAAAAAGAATTAGCACAGAAAAGAAAAATAATGCGTGAAAAAGAAAAATCATTTTTAGAAGGGAAAATTAGTGGAGATGAATACGCTAAAGCTAGACGAGAGTATCTAACACTAAAAGAATAATTTTTTAATCATTTTAAAAATTCTAATTATAAAAAAAACAACTATTATCAATCGAGTTAAAAATAGAGATATTTCTCTTCAATAATAATTTTATTAGAAATCACATTTCTATTACAGTGCTCAGATTTTTATTATCTTTTGTTGTTCTTAAATTGATGTTTTTTATAAACCTTATTTGTAATAAAATTTTTATTCAATTTTCGAGTAAATTACAATTTTTCAACAGTTATCTAATTGACATGGCTATTGTGATTACTATAATAATCTCTTTTTCCTTAATTTGAATGGTAGATTTTATGATTGGAAGAATATATAAAATAACAAACATGGAAAATAGAAAAATATACATTGGAAAAACTGATCGATCTTTAAAAATAAGATTAAGTGAACATCTAAGACAAAATACTAATAAGCATTTTGATTATGCTGTTAAAAAATATGGAATAGATAAATTTCTAATTGAAGAGATTGATAGATGTCATAATGTTAAAGAATTAATCGAAAAAGAAAAATATTGGATTGAACTATTAGATGCTCAAAATCCTAATCTTGGATATAATATCAAAGAGGGTGGAGATGATGGGAAATGGACTTTAGAAGCAAGGAAGAGATTGTGTAAACCAAAAAGTAAAGAACATGCTAAAAACATTAGTAAAGGTTTAACAGGAAGAAAATGTAGCCAAAAACATATTGAAAATAACAGAAAAGCTCAGCTAAACAAAAAATTGAGTGAAAATACTAAAATTAAAATGAGTTTATCAAGGTCTGGAAAAAAAAATCATAATTATATAGAGATTGATAAGATTAAATTGAAAAATTTGATAAAGAAAGGACTTCTTAAGAAACAGATAGCATCAGAACTAAATATACATCCTAATTCAGTACACAAAAAAATAAATGAATATTGGGAATATAAAGGAATTAAATGATTAAAAAGTGCAAGAAAATATCTTTAATTTAAGTTAATAAGAAATATTTAACATTGTAAGAATAATTTTATTTCTTATGACCTGGGAAAATGAAAAAAATAATTTTTATAATTTTATTTTAGACAATAATATAATAGGATTATTTAAAGAACCAATAAAACTGAAATCTGGCAGGTTATCTTACTGGTATATAAATTGGAGGAATATTGCTTCCAATGTTTTCCTACTTGATCAATTAATCAATTATTTATTATCATTTATTGATCACCTAGGTTTAAGACCTAATTGTTTTTATGGTGTTCCAGAAGGAGCAACAAAATTAGGCATAATTACTCAATATAAATGGGCGAAAAGACAACAGAATTATCGTTCGGGTAATTATCCTCTGTCCATGGGCAGAGGTAAACAAAAAGAACATGGAGATCCTAAAGATAGATTTTTTGTTGGAATTCCGAATGGTGAAACTGTTATTCTCGAGGATGTTACAACTACAGGAGGATCTCTAATCAATACAATTAAAAAACTAAAAGAATTAAATGTGACTATTATTGCCGCTATAGGGTTGACAAATAGGAATGAACTAAGAGATGATGGAAAAAGTGTAAAAGATATTATCTTAGAATATAATGTTCATTATTATGCAATGAGCAATGCAATTGAATTATTACCAAAAATAGAAATAAATAAAGATATTGCAAAACACATTGAAGAATACTTCATGAAATATGGAACAAAACGGATACAACTCTAATTGTTTTTATAAATTTGATATAAATTCTTTTAAGTAGTAATGAAATTAAAAGAATTTTTTCCATGTTTTAATTAGATAATATAAATAACCATAGAGTAATTTCTCAGAATTAGTTAATAACCTTTCATCTTCTAAAGTTAACTCAGCCATAGATAATTTTAATAGTTTTAATAACCGACTATCAATAATATTTGCGGTATATGAATTATATCTAACTAAATCGATTTTTGGTTTATTTTTATTATCTATTTCATTTTCCATAAATCTTTTAAATACTTTTATTTTATTTAAAAAATATTTATTTGTTCTTTTAGTTAGCTTTGGATCGTCTCTCTCACTTATAGCATATCTTTGAACATCAACATTATCACATTTATATTCTGGAGCTACTTTTAAAATACTTTTTTCAATAAAAGGAATTGCAGAAAACATCTTTAATTTATATTTCTTACCTTTCTCAAAAGTACCAAAAGATTCTCCTAACAAAGAAAAACCTTTAAAATCCTTCATACACTCAGTAATAATTTTTTCATTTTGAAAAATAAAATTAATCCTACTCAATGAATTAGATAAGCGTTCTTCGATTATTTCCAATGACGAATACACCAGATTTAATAAATTAATAAATCTTTATATACTATACAAAAGTAATACAAGAGAAATAAACATACTATTGTTTTATTAATAATTTAAAAATCTCGTGAAAATTTTGGTAATTGAAATAATTCTCCTTGTAATATTTTTAATTTTTTTTGTAATTGGATTCTATATAATTTATAGACAAGTTGCGCTAGTTAAAAAAGGAGCGTTTAGTAATAAGGATCGATTTCAATGTATATTTTATGGAATCATCTTTAGTTTATCAATAATGGTAGTTTTTACCGTTGCTGTCATTTTTACTGTAAGAACTCCGGATTTCTGGGACCCAGAAAATACTCCACCCGATGTTCATCCTCTTGCATTATTGATTCCTTTTATTTGTTGCCTAGGTTATATTACGATTTATCCAATAATTGATTTCCTTTTTATTGCTCTAAGTAAAGAATCGGATGAAGGATTAACACCATTTCATAAATTTATTAGCAATAAATTTATAAATATTTCAAGAAACAAGCTTGTAAAGATACTATTCGCTTTTACTTTTTCTCTATTAATCTTTATCGTCCCTCCTATTTTACTATTTTTACTTGGATTACCCTTTATTATGATTTGGATAACTTGGGCGCTTGTATATCCTCTAATGATTTTGACTTTTTATGGGTCTAAAGGATATATTGCGGGAATTTCAAATGTTTATTATCACATTCCAGATATAAGACGCTCTATTTTTCTTAATTTTGAAGACAATAAAAGAGGAATGAAACAATTTGTGTCTGATCCAGCACCTTATATAATATTTGGTTTGATGTTATTTGTATTTGTATGGGCATGGATTTCATTAATACAAACTATAATGTTCTTTTTTACTCGAGCATTAGCAATTTCAACTATGACTTCAGTTTTCGTATTTGTAACTCTTTTATTTGGAATACTAGGATATTTTACACGTTTTTGGGGAAGAAAAATAAAATATAGAGGAATTGATATCTATTTCGCTGCATATTTAATGGCTTCTATAGGAATTAACGTTTTGGTTAATTTTTTAATTGTTAATCCTGATAAATTGTTGTATACTTTTAATTTATGGACCATAACTAATCAGATTGTTCCTAATTATTATATGTTTAGCTGGGCAGCTGTTATTGAAGAGGTTGTTTTAGTTATTTTTACTTCATATTTCATTTTATCAAGAAATAATGATTTCATAACGAATATTAGGTATTCTAAAATTTCAGAATGTGGTCAAACATTTGATCCAATTCCTTTATTTAATTTTATTAAGCATCGTGATCCTAAAATAAGAAAACATGCCGAGGAAACGTTGATTTTGATGTTTGAAAGAATTCCTCTAAAAACTGAAATAAATCTTAATGAATGGAAATTTAAAAATTCATTACTAGATGGGTTATGTGATTATGATCCATACTCAAGAAAAATCTGCAATAAGATCTTGATTCAATTGGAAAAAGATGTTCCAGAAATAATATTACCATTAATCTTAGAAGCAGTAAAATCTCCGAATTATGATAAATGTATCCCTATTACGAAAACTCTAATAAAAGCAGATATAGAATTTGTAGAAAAAATACCTAAAGATTTGATTCTTAACCTTATCGAAGATTCAGAATGGAGATTAAGAATATTAGGACTAAAAATTATAAGTAGGTTGTTAAAAAAAAATAAAGACTTAATTCTTAATCTAAATATTGAAAAATTAATCAATGACCCAGACAATACTATTCAAGTTGAAATACTTAATCTTTTAGCAGATTCTTCTTATATATTACCTATTGATCTTATAATTGATAAAATTTTTCACATTAATAATGAAATTAGCGCTGCAGCGATTAAAAATATCAAAAATCTTAAGGTTAAACAAATAGACAAAAGGATGATAAAAAAAATTATTCCTTTAATTAAAGATCCATCTAGCTCAGTGAGAGCGTCTATATTTGATGTTTTAGCAAAAATCGGTAATTTTAAAAAGAATAACATTCCAATATTACCCTTTTTAGATGGTTTAACAGATTCAAATGAAGAAACAAGACTTGCAGCGATAAAAGTCTTGGAAAAATATTTTGAAGAAGAACCCGATATAATTGAGATTGATGATATAATTAATACAATCGATCCTAATAATTATGAAATATTAAATAGCGTTGTTTCTCTTCTAGGAAAATTATGGAAATATAATCCTGAAAAAATAATTACGGCTCTTCTAATATTTATAAAATTTGAAAATGAACAATTAAGAGAGAATATCTCAGATATATTAGTAGATAAATATCGTAATTATCCTGATTTAATAATTCAAAACCTAATAAAGATACCAGATGTTTCAAAATATATAACAAAAGGAATAATTTCAAAGACATTAATCAATATTGGCAGAAATGATCCTAAAAATATAATTCAAATTTTAATAAAATACTTCTCTGATGAAAACAAGGATGTTAGACTAAATGCTCTTAATTCAATAGACGGCTTGACTGAAGAATTCCTTGAATATATTGATGTTAAACCAGTTCTTATACTATTAGATAAGGATGAAAACAGACAAATAAAGAAGATGGCATCAAGTATTATTTCAAATATAGCTCAAAAAGATTCATCTCTAATAAAACCACATATGTCTGAATTCTTACAGATATTAGTTAACCAAGAATTATCTGTAAGAATTGTGCTTTCTAAATCCTTATTAGAAATTGCTAAAGAATCCCCAGATATTATTCCAGTCCAAGATATTCTAAATTTTCTTGATGATCAAGATTCCTTTATCCGTGAAACAAGTGTAAAAATTCTAGGTTTTATTGGATATAAGCTTCCGTTTTCTGTTGTTGATGTTTTAATAAATAAATCGTTGATCGATGATGAATGGATTGTTAGAGAAGCAGCAGTTATAAGTTTGGGTAAGATAATTGATCATGTTGATGATAAGCAAAAAATCATTGAGAAACTTGTTTCCCTCCTTAACGATGCACAAAATTGGGTTCGCAGGTCTGCTATGAATATTCTATCAAATATTAATGAAGTGAACAATTCTCATATTCCCTTTAACCATTTATATGATAATCTAAAAAGTAACGATCCTAAAGTTAGAGAAGCTTCAGCTAGATTGTTAGGGATTTATAGTAATCAAATCGAAGATTTATTTGACAATTTCATTCTATTATTAGGAGATGAGTCAAAGGAAGTACGATCTAGTGCTATAAACAGTCTTATTGAAATAATTCAAGAAATCGGACTTAATCGGATATTAACAAAATTATTGCAGAATTTAAGTGGAGAAGGTTCTCTTGAGACCCAACGTTCAATTGCGTTAGTTTTAGGACGAACTGTAAAGTATGAAAATGAAAAAATCAAAAAGCGTGTGATTTCTCTCCTAAAAATAAGATGTGAAATGAGCCAAGATCCTATTATATGTGGGATCTTACAACAATTAAAAGAGAATTAGAATAAAACTTCTTCTAAAATAAAATTAAATACAATTCAGTAAATCTTACGACAGTTTCTTTTTTTTATAATTGCTTATTTACACTTTAATAAAATATGGCATTAATATCAAGGATTAAAAAATTCCCATGAATAATTTTTGTATATCAATAAAATTAAAGTTAATTTATCATGACAACACCTCTCTCAAGCCCTAGTCAACCTATTAATAAGATCCAACGTTTTGAGGATTTTTATCGGTTGTTTCAAGAAAGCCCAGGAGTTCATAAATATCAAGATCAAATCAATGCTATTTATGCTAAAGGGGGAAATACTCTGATTTTTTTGTATGAGGATTTATTAGCAAGTGATCCTGATATTGCAGAAATGTTAAGAAAAGATCCTGAAGCTTTACTTGAAGATGCTGATGAAGCTTTCAAAAATTTATTAAAATTCCAAGGTGCAACTTTAAGTAATAAAGATTATTTTGTAAGAATAGCAACTAAAGATAAAAAAAGCCCATTATTTCTACATTTAAGGGGATTAAGAGCAAAAAATATTAGTACGCTCGTTTGGTCAAAAGGTATTTTAGTCAGATGTTCTATTATCAGACCAAAGATAATAAATGCATCTTTTGAATGTAATTTATGTGGAGCTCAATTTGAAGTAATTCAGTTAACTTCAAGAATAAGGTTGCCTAAATTCTGTACAAATAAACGGTGTAAAGCTAAAGCACAATCAGATTTTAGATTAATATCGAAAAAATCAGAATTTATTGATTGGCAAAGTGTTATGATTCAAGAAATCCCTGAAGATTTGCCTCCTGGAAGAATTCCTAGATCTGTTCAAGCAATATTGACCCATGATTTAGTCGATACTGTAAAACCCGGAGATAGAGTAAAATTAATGGGTATTTTTAAATCAGTCATAGCCCAATCAACAAAAAGTTATAACTCGACATTATTTAAGACTTATTTTGATATCAATTTTATAGATCCTGAGGACAAAACTGAAGCTACTATTGATCTCACCAAAGAAGATAGAAAAAAAATTGAAGATCTATCTAAAGAACCATTCATTCAAAAAAAAATCGCACGCTCAATTGCTCCTGATATATATGGGAGAGAAGATCTAAAAATGGCTTGTGCTTTAAGTTTATTTGCAGGTACAAGGAAGAAAAAACCAGGAGGAGGTTATAAAAGAGGGGATATTCACGTATTATTTGTCGGTGATCCTGGAACCGGAAAGTCTGAGATTCTGAAATCCGCAATAGATGTATCTCCACGCGGATTGTACACGTCTGGAAAAGGCTCTACAGCAGTTGGTCTCACCGCAGCAGTAATAAAAGAACCAGACACAGGTCAAATGAACCTTGAAGCAGGAGTTGTTGTGTTAGCAAATGGAGGGGTAGCAGCAATAGATGAATTTGATAAGATGGACACTGCGGATAGATCAGCACTGCACGAGGCGATGGAACAACAGACAGTGAGTATAGCCAAAGCCGGAATTGTTGCAACTTTAAAAGCCCAAACTGCAATTATTGCAGCAGCTAATCCCCATTCTGGTAGATATGATAGATATAAAACTCCTACTCAAAATATACGATTACCTCCTTCTCTATTGTCTCGTTTTGATTTAATTTTCATAGTAGTCGACAAACCTAACCCCGCAGATGATGCTCAAATGGCTGAATTTATTTTAAAAAATTCAATGATGAAACCAGAAGAAACCCTTGAAGATAATAGTACTTCAATAGCACCAATCTCTAGAGATCTTCTGAAAAAATATATTAAGCACGCGAGAAGAAACTGTAATCCTATATTAACTGATGAAGCCAAAGAAAGAATTAAAGAATTCTACCTAGAATTAAGAGGTCAATATGATAGTGAAGATGCAATAATTTCAATATTAGCAAGAAATCTGGATGCCTTAGTTAGGCTTAGTGAAGCTTATGCTAAAATGGCTTTAAGAGAGAAAGTTCTTAAAGAAGACGTCGAGGAAATTATGAAAATATTCAAAAGATATCTTAAAGATACAGGGTATGATGAAACTACTGGAAAAATAGATATGGATCGAATTTTTGTTGGGCAATCCAGAAGTAATCTTAATAAACTAGAAACTTTAATGAATAGATTGAAAGAGTTATTTGAAGAAAATGACTGGAAAGCCTTAGAAAAATCTAGTGTTCTTCAAATTTTAGAGTTAGAAGAAAGTTTAGATAAAAAATTTATAGAAAGTGCTTTAGAGGAACTGGTTAAAGAAGGAACCTTATATGAGCCAAAAGGTAATCACATTAAATTCACTAATAAAGTAGAATAATCTTTTTTTTATTAATTTTGATTTAAAACATCATTTTTGATCTTTTATTTTTATTGCCTCTTCAGAGATAATTTTAAATGCCATTTCAACGTTTTCCCCTGTTTTAGCTGAGGTATAAACAATGGATATTGCATTAATTTTTTCCCCTAAAGAATTTATCTCACTTTCGCTTATTTTTCTTTCTAAATCGCTCTTATTGGCAAGTAAAATAATGGGTGCAATCTCACCGTATTGTTTTATATCAGGAACCCAGAATTTCTCAATTTGACCAAATGTATTTTTTCTCGTTAAATCCCCTACAATAAACACCCCCCTAGCTCCAACATAATAAGGTCGTCTCATTTTTGTCCAGCGCTCTTGTCCAGCGATATCCCAAATCTGTATTGTTGTATCTATATCATTTTTTAATTTTATTTTTTTAATAAAGATATTAGTGCCAATACTTGCTCGATAGTCTTTAGTAAATTTCCCAGAGACAAACTTTTTAACTAAACTAGTTTTACCAACTGCTGGTTCTCCAATTATAATGATTTTCAGAGTATATTTCTTGAACTTGTCCATATATAATTAATTCTATGAAGAAACTTTTTTAAGTTTATATGTAGATATTAAAATTATTGAAGTCTAAAATTATTAAAAGAAATTTTGGATTTTAAGGATATTGGAGAGATTTGATATAATGACAACTGGAATAGTATATGATGATATTTATTTAGAACACAATATTGGAACTCATCCAGAAAGCCACCATAGATTAATTTCAATCATGGATTTTTTAAAAGAAAAGAAATTGTTCGAAGATCCGAACTTTAAAATAATTAAACCAAGGAAGGCTAGTTTAGACCAAATAAAATATGTCCATAAGGAAAATATGATAAAAGAGATACAAGAAATTTGTGAATTAAGTGCTAAAACGCATCGTCTTCAATATATAGATATGGACACTATAGCATCCCCAAAAACATATGAAGCATCATTATACTCAGTGGGTGGTAATTTACAAGCTGTTGATGAGATTTTAAGTGGTAATATAAAGAATGCATTTGCTCTAGTAAGGCCTCCTGGGCATCACTCTAGTTCTCACCGATTTGAGGGATTTTGTATATTCAATAACATTGCTATTACAGCAGAATATCTTTTTCGAGAAAAAGGTATCAATAGAGTTGTGATTGTCGATTGGGATTGCCATCACGGTAATGGAACTCAAGATATATTCTATCAAGGTTCAAAATCAGATACTGGTGAACTAGTAATGTTCAATTCTCATCAGTACGGATATTTTTATCCAGGATCGGGAAATTATGATGAGATTGGAACAAGTAAAGGAGCTGGAAAAATTATCAATTATGCAATGCCAGCTGGAGCTGCTGATGATGCAATTCCTTTATATTTTAATGAAATAATTGCACCTATATGTGAAGAGTTTGAACCAGAATTCATTCTAATTTCTGCTGGTTTCGATACTCATTGGACAGATCAATTGACAAATATGAATTGGACTTACCAAGCACCAGCAGAATATCTAAAAAAAATAAAAACGATTGCACAAAAATATGCTAATGATAGAATATTAATAACCTTAGAAGGAGGGTATGAACTAGATAAACAAGCTCGAGCGGTATTTAATTGCTTAAAAGTTCTTAACAATGAGGATGATGACTTAATACGAGAAGAATCAAGATCCTCAGAACCAAAATTAATAGATTATTTTAATAATAGATTAATTCCCGCCTTAAAGGATAAATTAAGTTCATATTGGAGTTGTTTTTAAGACACAACATAGAAACACTTTTATATTTACGTTTATGCTATATTTATAATTAATCCTATAATGTTGTAGAAATTATATTTTAATTACTGATAAAAAAATTTGATTATTATGTCAGACGAATATGAGAGAAATAATAATGATAAGGAAAAGGAAAAAAAACCTTTCTCAACACCATCGATGCCACCACCTTCTGTAACCCCTCTGACCCCTCCACCTTCAATGCCACCTCCCTCACAACCACCACCTTCTGTAACCCCTCTGACCCCTCCACCTTCAATGCCACCTCCCTCACAACCACCACCTTCTGTAACCCCTCTGACACCTCCACCTTCAATACCACCCCCACCCTTACAACCACCACCTTCTGTAACTCCTCTGACACCTCCACC